>CAIWPS010000377.1 GCA_903914615.1 uncultured beta proteobacterium
CCAGCAGCACCGCCGCGCTGCCGTCGGGGGCGACCACTTCATGCGCCGCGAAGGCTTCATCTGGGCTCCCCGGGTCGAGCGGACAGCCCGTGGCCTGCAGCCAGGCAGCGGCCAGCGCAGCCCGGTCCGCGACCTCAGCTCGGGTGCGCAGCGCGACATCCACCAGCACTGGCAAAGGCCCTGTCGGGCCGGCAACTTCGTACCAGAAGTGTCGTCCGTCGGCCGCCCAGTGGGGGCTCACGGCGCCGTGTTGCAAGGCCGCTGCGCGCTGCCCGAAGGCCAGGCTGGCGGCCAGCGCATAGCGGTCCTGCATCGACATCATGGAGACATCATGGCGACAACACGGCGGCCGCCCACGGGTCGTCCACGCGCGGCCAGTAATCCAGGTTGCGCACTTGGTAGGGAATGGCTGCGAAGTCCTGCGTGATCGCGCCGGGCGTGTTCACGTACAGCACCTCGCGCGCCAGCGGCGCGTAGGCGGCGTGGAAGTGCTGGGTGGACTTGACGACGACCAGCCGGCGTCCCTGCAGCGCGATCCCCAGGCCGGTGAACAGGTCCGTGCCATAGGCTTGGCTGCGCACCGAGCACAGCATCAGGTTGACGCCCTGGGCCGTCTCCACCCACACCGAAGGGCCCAGCGGCCAGCGCATGCCGAAGACGTCCTGCGAATGCTGTTCGAGCACGGCGCGCACGGTCACCCGCAGGTCCACCGGCGTGCCGGACGAAGGCCCGCATTTGCCACCGACGCGCAGGTCGATGACCGCGCCCGCGCCGGCATCGCGGCAGATCTGCACCGCGCCCAGGTCCCAGTAGGGCCCGAGCACGGCGTTGCCGATGCCGCGCGCCAGCACGGCCTGCAGGATGAAGGTGCTGTCCGCGGGCGCGCCGCCGCCGGCGTTGTCGGCGATGTCGGCCAGCACCACGGGGCGGCCGTCGTCGAGGGCCAGCACGCGGTCGAGCGCGGCCTCCACGCCCAGCGGCACCGACAGCGTGGCCTCCCGCAGCGCCCAGAACTCGCGGCCCAGTTGCTCGGCCAGGCGGGCAGCAAGCGTGGCGTCGTTGTCGGTGACCACCCACAGCTTCGCGCCGTTGTCGGCCACGTCGCCCCAGGCGAAGCCATGGCCCAGCGACACCGACAGCACCCCGCCCTGTCCTTCGAAGGACCGCATGCGCTTGACGAAGCCGGCCATCGGCTCCTTCGTGGTGTGCCAGATGCCGACCATGCGGCAGTCGAAGACGGCAGTGGTCGGCCGCACACGGCCTTGCGCGGTGTCGATGAGAATGCGGTAGAGCTCCAGCGCGCGTTCGCGGCCGTCGATGTGCGGGTACTCCTTGAACGCGACGATGGCGTCGGCCGAGTTGCGCATCAATTCGCTGAAGTGGCAGTGCAGGTCCAGTTCGGCACCCACCGCCACCTGCGGGCCGACGATGGCGCGCACCCGGGCCAGCAGGTCGCCTTCGCAGTCGTCGCAGCCTTCGGCCACCATGGCACCGTGCAGGAAGAGTTGCACCACCTGCACCGGCATCGCGGCGCGCAGGTCGGCAAGGATCTGGTCGCGCAGGTCTTCATAGACCGATCGGATCGTCCGGCCCGAAGGCTGCGCGAAGGCGGCGATGCTCTCGACCACTTCGTTGCCCTCGGCCTCGGCCGCGTCGCGCAGGCAGCGCAGCAGCATGCCGCTGCCCTCGGGCGCGCGCGTGCTGGCGTCGCCACGGTAGAGGCCGTATTCCTCGAAGCTTCGCCTGCCCGTGGGCGCGGCGGCGAAAGTGTTGGTCTCGGTGGCGAGGTAGGCGCTGAAGATCTTCATGGCAGTTTCTCGTAGTGCTGCCCGCGCGCGCGGCCGGTGCCGAAACGCAAGCCCGTCACCACGCCACCGCGGCGTTCGACGACCAGCGCCGAGGTGCCGGGCATCTGCTCGTCCTGGATGCTCATGCGGAAGACCTGGGCCGAGGCCGCCTGCAGCACGATGTGGCGCGCGCCGTAACCCCCGCGCATGCGCAGCGTCAGCACCTCGCCCTCGAAGGCGATGCCGGCTTCGGCGTCGAGGTCGGCACTCCGGTAGCGGCCCAGCAGCGCCTGGCCGGCGCTCGCCGTGGCCGGCGGCCTGGTGGGCAGGCGCTTGAGCCGCATCACCTGCCCGCTCTCGCTGAAGGGCAGCACGGCGGGCGCCTGGCCGTCGCCGCCGGCGGCCAGGTCGGCCACCTGCAACACGAAGGGGCCCATCGCGAGGTCTTCGAAGGCGATGCGAAACTGCCGCCCTTCGTCGCGCAGCAGCGGTGCCGGCGGCGAGAAGTTCATCGACATGCCGAGCTGCCCGCCGACATCGGCGAAGCCGAACACCAGCCCCGAGTCGCTGAGGTACTGCGCGCCGAACAGGTGCTTGAAGCGCGCGCTCTTCGCCAGCCTGGGCGTGGCGGGACCGTGCAGGTGCGTGGGCAGCATCGCGTCGATGATGCGGCGCGAGGCCTCGATGTGGTTGATCGGTCCGCCATTGGTCATGATGATGATGTCCAGGGCATGCGCCGGCACGGTCAGCATCTGGCACATGCCGCCATAGACCGCGCCATGGTGATACACGGTTTCGACACCCCGGTACGGGTGCCGGAACAGGCCCAGGGCATAGACCGTCTGCAGCCCGCCATGCAGTGTGGCGGTGCTCAGCATCTGGCGCCAGCTTGCTTCGCTGCCGACCGTCTTCTGCGGCGCGCGCAGGTGCGCCAGCCAGCGCAGCATGTCGTCGATGGTGGAGATGATGCCGCCCTCGCCGCGCACGCCTTCGGTCATGAAGATGCCGCGCCGCCAGCCGATGCCGCCGCCGGGCGCCGGCCGTGCCACGTGCAGCGTGGCCATGCCGGGCAGGATCTGCATGTCGCTGGGGGCGCAGACGCTGTCCAGCATGCCCAGGGGCTCGAAGATGCGCTGCCGCAGGAACTGCTCGAAAGGCATGCCCGCCACGCGGTCCACCACGATCGACAGCAGGTGGTAGCTGCCGTTGCAGTACAGCTGCCTTTCGCCCGGCGCGAAGTTGGCGCCGGTCTGCTGGACCTGGGCGGCAAAAGCCTTGCCCGCCGGCTGCACTGCCATGCCGCCAGCGCTGGTCTGGATGTCCACGTAGCAGCGCAGGCCGCCGGTGTGGTTCATGAGCTGGCGCAGCGTGGGCGCGCCCAGGAGCTCGGGCAGTTCGGGCAGGTAGCGGGTGACGGGCGCGTCGGCGTCGAGCAGCCCGTCTTCGGCCAGCAGCAGCACCGCCAGGCTGGTGAAGTGCTTGGTGACCGAGCCGATGCGCATGCGCGTGGCCGGCGTGTTGGCGGTGGCGTGCTCGATGCTGGACAGGCCGAAGCCCCGGCGATAGACCATGCGGCCCTGCTGCGCCACGCCCACCACCAGTCCCGGTGCGTCGCTGCGGTCCACGCTCTGGAAGATGTCGTCGAGCGCGGCCACACCGGACTTGGCGGGCGGCACTGCGGCCTCCAGGCCTGCGGCTGTCTTCTTGCGAGTGGGCAATTCAGTCCCCTGATGTCCTGTCGTCGGTCTTGTCTTGGGTCTGGTCGCCCGGCAGGCGTTGGAAGTGCAGCCTGCGTGCACGGGCACTGCTGAGGCGAAAGCCGGTGACGCGTCGGCCCTGGCGCTCGAGCGTGATGGCGTGGAAGGCTGGTGCCATCGGGTCCAGCGCGGAGTAGCCGAAGACCGTGTCGCTGTACGCCTGCAGTGCGCCGGCGCGCCGGCCTTCGGGCGTGACGATGCGCAGCACCAGCTGTTCGCCTTCGAAGGCGACGGCGGCCTCGGCGCGCAGGTCGGCGCAGCGGTAGCGGCCCGGCAGCGAGCGGCCGGCCTGCGTCGTGGCGGGCGGCGTGGCCGGCAGCCGCCGGAAGCGCTGGGCGTTGCCGGCCTCGCTGATCGTCAGTTCGGCCGGCGCGCCACCATCGGGTCCGGCGGCCAGATCGGCCAGGTGCAACTCGAGCGGGCCCATGCCGGCTTCTTCCATGCGGAAGCCGAGCACCTCGCCGCGGTCGCGCACGATGGGCATGGGCGGCGAGTTCAGCAGCGACAAGCCCAGCAGCCCGCCCACCTCGCCGAAGCCGTAAAGCATCCCCGAGGGACCGTGGTATTTCGCGCCGACCAGGTGCCTGAAGCGGTCGATCTTCGCCAGCGGCGCGGGCCCGCCCACCAGGTGCTCGGCCAACAGCGCATCGACGATCTGCCAGGCCATCTGCACCGGGTTCACCAGCACGCCATTGGTCATGATGATGATGTCCAGCGCGTGCGCCGGCACGGTGACCATCTGGCTGGCCACGCCCATCAGGCCGCCGCCATGCTGGATGACCTCCACGCCGCGGTAGCTGTGGCAGTTCAGGCCCAGCGCGTAGGGCGAGACGCTGCCGTTGTCCAGCACCGCGGGCGTCGTCATCTGGCGCCAGCTGTCTTCACTGCCCACGGTGTGCACCGGGGCGCGCAGGTGCGCCATCCAGCGCAGCATGTCGTCCACGGTGCTGACCACGCCGCCGGCGCCTCGGTTGTCCACCAGCGGCGTGATGCCGCGCATCCAGCGGCCGTCGGGCAGTGCCTGGTGGAAGGTGGCGATGCCGGGAACGATGGCCATGTCGCTGGGCACCGATTCGGTGTCCAACATGCCCAGCGGCGCAAACACACGCTCTTTCAGGAAGCGCTCGAAGCTCACACCGCTGGCGCGCGCGATGGCTTCCGACAGCAGCTCGTAGCCGCCGTTGCAGTACAGCTGGCTGGTGCCGGGCGCGAAGCTGGCCTCGGTCTGCGCCAGCTGCATCGCCAGGCCGGCGCCGGCCGGCAGCCAGGCCAGGCCGCTGCCGATGTAGGCCAGCTCCTGGAAGCAGCGCCAGCCGCTGGTGTGGGTCATGAACTGGCGCAGCGTGGGCATGCCCTGCAGCGTGGGCAATTCGGGCAGCACGCCGCTGGCCGGCGCGTCGAGGTCGAGCTTGCCCTCTTCGGCCAGCAGCAGCGCCGCCAGGCAGGTCATGTGCTTGCTGATCGAGGCCAGCCGCAGGCGCGTGTGCGGTGTCAGCGCCACACCGTGTTCGATGCTGGCCAGGCCGAAGCCGCGGCGGTAGAGGGTACGGCCGTGCTGGGCCACGCCCACCACCAGACCGGGGCCGTGGCCCTTGTCGAGGCCTTCGAAGATGGCGTCGAGCTGCTGCTGCGGGGTCTGCTGCCGAGCCGTGTCGGCTCTGGACCTGGCGCCGGGTCCAGCCGCTGCGGTGCTCATCGGGCAGCCTCTTCATCGATGCGCCGCGCTTCGCGCGCCGTGGCTTCGTAGCGCCGCTCACCCAGGAAGAACAGGAGCGCGGCCAGGCTCAGGCAGGGCACGGCGATCAGCGCCGAGGACAGGATGAGCCCGTTGGGCAGGTGCTTGAGCTGGTCGGACACCAGCCCCGTCACCACCGGCGCCGCGGCGGCGGCGGCGGAGCCTATGACGCCCTGTATGGACGCGACGCGGGCCCGCAGGTGGCCCGGCGCCAGCGTCTGCACGATCGTGGGGATGAGCATGGTGGCCGTTGTGATGAGCGTGACGTAGAAGGCCTGGATGGCGTACATGTGCTCGACCCGCGTGGCGAAGACCATGGCCGCGAAGCTTCCCGCCAGCACCAGCGCCGACAGCACCAGCACGCGCATGTTCAGCCGCGGCCCCATGGTCGGGCCGAAGCGGCGCACGACCCAGATGCTCAAGCCGAAGCCGATGGCCGTGGCCACCACGGAGATGCCGCCGAGCACGGCGCCCAGTTGCTGCGGCGTCTGGTGAAAGACACGCTGGTAAATGACCGCGATCCAGGTGCCCACGGCCGCCATGCCGAAGGCGACCAGCCCCATGCCGACGAAGAAGCAGCTGAAGGCCGGCCAGTGCTTCTTGAAGTAAGGCAGAAAGGGCTGCGTCGGCGCCACGGGTGCGGCAGCCACCGCGGCATCCACGGCGCGCGCGCGACGCCGGATCCTGATGGTGGCGATCAGCATCACCATGACGGGCGCCGGCGCGGCCACCGCGAACATCGCCAGCCGCCAACCGTCCACGGCCTGCAGCATGGAGGGCAGGTCGCCCCGGACCAGATCGACCGAGCCAACGACCTGCCCGGTCAGCGCGATCGCCAGGCCGCCGGTCACGCTGGACGCCAGCGCGTAGATCGAGTTGGCCGTCTGGCGCCGCTTCTCGGGGAACAGGTCGGGGATCAGCGCATAGACGATGGGCACCAGCCCCGCTTCGCCTGCGCCCACCAGCGCACAGGCCAGCACCATCTGTTCGTAGGTCTGCGCCAGGCCCGAGCCGATCACCGCCAGGCTCCAGAAAAGCACCGAGCCGGCGAGCACCGCGCGGCGGTCGTAACGGTCTGCCAGCCAGGCCATGGGATAGGCCGCCAGCGCCGCGAAGATGGCCACGCCGGTGCCCTGCAGAAAGCCGAGCTGTACGTCGGAAAGGCTGAACGCCTTGCGGATCACCTCGGCCTGCAGGATGAGCACGCCGCGGTCGACGAAGGAAAACAGCGTCACCAGCGTCAGCACGCCCAGCGCGTACCAGGCCGAGAGCGGCGCCCGCACCTCCGGCACGGCCGCGGCTGGCTCTGCAATGGCCGGGCTGTGCATGTTCAGAACGAGGCGTTGAATTCGACGCCGAAGGTGCGCGGCTGCACGTAGTTGTTCCAGACGATGCCGCCTGCCGGCGCCAGGCTCTTCTGCTGCGTGGCGGTGCTGTTGCCGACATTGGCGATGAAGACGTTGGCGCCCCACACATCGCCATTGACGCCGGCCTTCAGGTACAGGTTGTTGTAGGCCTGATTCTTCAGCGACGCGGTGTTGGCCGGGTCGGAATAGGTTTCGCCGCGGTGCGAGAAGTTGGCCGAGACCACGCCCCCCAGCGAGTTGGTCACCGGGAACTCATAGGCCGCCGACACCGATGCCTGCAACTTCGGCGAGGACGGAATGCGGTTGCCATTGGTGGCAATGATCCGCGAGAGGGTGCCGCCGGCCGGGTTGTTGACGACGTTGACCACGTCCTCGGCGATCTTGGCATCGACCACGGCCAGGTTCAGGCCCAGGCGCAGGCCCGCCATCGGCCGGGCGGCGAATTCGATCTCGGCGCCCGTCGCCTTGGCTTTGCCGGCGTTCTGGATGTAGCTCTGCAGGCCGTCGGGTGTGCTGAAGGTCAGTTGCAGATCGGTCCAGTTGTTGAGATAGACCGACCCGTTGACCGTCAGCCACGGCAGCGGCTGTGACTTGAGCCCGAGTTCGTAGGCGCGGATCTTTTCCGGGTTGTACGACGCCGGGATCAGCGGCTCATTGGCCGCCTGGAAGTTGCTGTCGCCATCGCGGAAGCCGGTCGAGGCCTTGGCGAACAGCAGCAAGCCGGCGCTCGGCTTCCAGCTGATGCCGATCTTGGGCAAGGTCGCCGTGGCCGTGCCACCGCTGTCGCGGGTGACGCCGGCCACGTTGTAGCTGAAGATGGCCGAGGTGGTGAGGAATGCGGTGTGCGTGTGGTTGGTGGCACGGTACTCGCGCAAGCCGGCCTGCAAGGCGACATCGCTCGTCAGCTTGTACTCGGCGTCCCCGAACAAGGCGGTGGCCTTGTTGCTGGCATCGGTCGTGTTCAGCGCCTCGTCGTCGGGCAGCCCATAGGCGGGCAGGCTGATCTTGGTGCCGCTGTTGGCCTGCTGCCGCCGGTCGTCCTTGGCGTAGGCGCCCACCGTCCAGTTCAGGGCCTTGTCGCCGTTGGACACCAGCCGCACCTCTGCCGTGCTGGCGTTGACGCTCAAGGGGTTGACCCCGGTCTCCGCGGTGCCGCCGACGCCGAAGAACATGGGCACGAAGGGCGTGTAGTCGTCGCGCAGCGTCGCGGACCGCTTGTAGTTGGACAAGGCCGCCACCAGCGTGGCCGGCCCGAAGTCGTAGTTGACCGTGAGGTTGCCCACGTCGTACTTGCTCGTGCGCGTCGTCAGGAAGGCCACCGGCTGAGCAGTCGGCACGATGTCCAGCGGCCGGTAGATGCCGGGCGAGGTGGCCGAGCCGTCCTTGGCATTCAGCGTCTGCTGGGCGTAGGACAGGTCCACCGTCAGCGCCTTGGCCGGCGTCCAGCGCAGCGCGACGCGCGCGTCCTCCTCCTTGCCCTTGTTGGCGTTCTTGACGTTGAGGTCGGGCACGGCGATCCAGCCGGGCATGTCCTGGTGGCTGACGTTGACGCGCAGCGCCAGTTCGTTGGTCATCAGCGGCACGTTGACGACGGCGCGCGCCGTGACGCCGTCGCCGCCGCCGGTCAACTTCGACCAGCCCAGCATCGCGCGGCCCGACAGGGCCTTTGCATCGGGCTTGACGGTGATCAGCCGCACGGTGCCGCCCATCGACCCTTCGCCGAACAGCGTGCCTTGCGGCCCGCGCAGCACTTCCACCCGTTCGGCGTCCCAGAACGCGACCTGCGGCATGGAGCCGGTGAATGCCGACAGCGGCGTCTCGTCGATGTAGAAGCCGGTGGCCGGGCCGCCCAGCAGGCCACCGCCGAGGTCGGAGATGCCGCGGATGGTGATGCTCAGGTAGCCCGGTGCGATCGAGCCGACGGTCAGGCCAGCGGCCACCTGGTCGAGATCGGCGGCGCTGGCAATGCCGGCGGCTTCCAGGCTCTTGCCGCTGATCGCGGTCAGGCTGACCGGCACGTTCTGCGCCGACTGCTCGCGCTTCTGCGCCGTCACCACGATGGTCTGCACGCCGTCGGCGGGCGCCTGCTGCGCCCAGGCGCTTCCCACGGCGGCGGCCAGCAGGCCCAGGGCCAGCCGGGGCGGCCCACCCGAAAATGCAGCGCGCCGCTGCGTGGACGAAAGGGCGAGGGGGTGCAAACGGCAGCGTGTCATCGGGCGTCCTTTCGGCTGGGGCCAGGCTGGGGTTCGGGGCCGCACCGTGACAGGCTGCGACGGGATGAACCTTATGTGACAGGCCCGTCATCCGATTTCGGCGCCACACCGAAAACTTATGCGCTTGCAACCGGGCCGTTCACGGCCCGCCAGCCCTGCGCCTAGCCCCGCACCCTGGGTGGCCGGCGCGTCGTTTCGGCGCGCTCGTCGGCCTCGACCGAACCCAGCGACAGGTGCACCGGCGCGCGGTGCCGGCGGTATTCGCGCGGCGACATGCCCAGGTGGCCCGAGAAGGCGGCCGCAAAGTTGCTCTGGTGGCCGTAGCCGACGCGCTCGGCGACTTCGGCCACGCTCAGCTTGGCTTCGAGGAGCAGCTGTTGCGCCTCGCGCATGCGCCGCTCCAGGCAGTAGTCGACCATGGTGATGCCGAAGGCCGCCTTGAAGGCCGCCTGCAGCTTGTTCGGGTTGGTGCCCAGTTCGCGCGCCAGCTCGGTGAACGGCGGCGGTTTGCGGTAGGCGCGCGCCAGCCTTTCCAGCGCCAGCTGTGCCAGATCGGCGGCGCGCCAGTCCAGGGGCTCGGTGGCGCGCGGAGGCGCATCGGCCTGGGCAGCCACCCTGGGCGCCGGCGGGTGCCGCTGGATGGCGTCCATTGTGTAGGCCACCAGTTCGGCCATCCGGCCGGCGTATTGCAACGCGCGCATCTCGCCTTGCAAGGGCGTGTCGATGGTGTCGGCGACGAGTGCGGCCACGCGGTGGTCCAGCGGCAGCGAGACGATGCGGCCGAAACCGGTGGTGCCGGCCAGCGCGTCGCGCACGACAGGCGGCAGGTCGCCGGGCAGCAGGCCGTAGGCCTCGGTCAGCGCCGCGGGCCTGAAGAAGCCATTCATGCCTTGCTGACGCACGCCGCCCTGGCCGTCCACCGTGATGTGCATGCCGCTGGGCACGCACACCAGGGTCAGCTCGGGCCGGTTGAAGACCACCGGCGCCGTGTGCGCCGCCTTGAACACGGCATCGCAACTGAGCGAAGCACGCAACAGGATCATCGCCTCGTCGGCGATGTAGCTGCGCCGCCGCAACGTCGGCAGCACCAAGTTGATCACGTTGACCTCGACACCATTGCCGAAACGCACCACGTCGGCCACGCCGCTGCCGCCGATGGGGGCCATGAACGCGCGCACGCCATGGTGCGAGAAGCGCTTCAGCAGGCCGGCCGCCTCATCGCGGCGGAAGGCTTCGGAGTCGAAGTCCAGCTCGAGCCTCGCATCCGAGGTGCGGGCTGCCTGGTCGGTGTGCATCGCCCACCAGTTGGCGGGGCCCTGTGGCGGCGGAATGGTCGTGGCCACGCGGTGAACTCCCATAAAGGAAAGTCGCTTCATGCTAAACGGGCGCCGCCAGGTCGGCCTAAAGTGGCCGCATGAGCGACCCCAGCCGCACCGCGAACGCACCGAATCCGGCCACTGCAAAGCCGCAGCCGATCAGCTCGCTGAACCTGCTGGCGCGGGCCGGCAGCGGTGCCCCGGTACCGCCGCCCGAGCCCATGCCGCTGCCCGAACACCGCCTGCGCCTGCCCATGCGGGACGGCGTGCGGCTGGACACCTGCGTCTGGCTGCCGGCAGCCTGGGTGCAAGGCGGCGCGCCGGCGCCCTGCATCCTGCTGCGCACGCCCTACAAGGAGTCCGTGATGGGCTTCAAGCGGCTGGGCGTGCTGCGCTATGTGCAGGCCGGGTATGCGGTGACGATCCAGCTGATCCGCGGCATCGGCGGCAGCGAAGGCAGCTTCAGCTTCAACTCGCCGCTGGACCGCACGGACGGCTTCGACACGGTGGAATGGATCGCCGCGCAGCCCTGGTGCACGGGCGCGGTAGGCATGGACGGCAGCAGCTACGCGGCGATGACGCAGCTCAGCGCTGCCAGCACGCAACCGCCGCACCTGCGCTGCATCGTGCCCGCGGTTCCCAGCATGGACTTCTTTCGCGAGGTGCCCTACAGCGGCGGTGTCTTCCACCGCCAACACACGCTGAGCTGGACCCGGCTGCTGCAGATCGACTCGCTGGCCGACTTCCGCTCGGGCTTCGGCGCCACGATGCCGGTGCTGTCGCAGCCCGAGCTGCTCGCACGGCTGCTCTCGCGCCCGGCCATGGCTGCCGCCGAGGGTGAACTGCAGGGTGACTTCGAGAAGCATTACCGCGCATCGCTGGCCCATTCCACCTTCGACGACTGGTGGGCCGCGCGCACCCTGTCCGCTGCCGACTGCGCCCGCATCGGCATCCCCACGCTGGTGGTCAATGGCAACTTCGACCTCGGCATCGGCGCCCACGCGCTGTGGCGCGAACTGGAAGCGCATGCGCCGGGCGCCGAACACCGCCGCCTGCTGATCGGCCCCTGGGACCACGGCCAATGCTATGCCGGCGGCCAGGCGCGCCACGGACCCTACGAACTCGGCGAACAGTCGGTGATCGACCTCGTGGCCCTGCGCATCGCCTTCTTCGACCGGCACCTGAAGGCCACGGGCACCGGCCCCGAGCTGGGCGGGCGGGTGCAGCTCTTCATCACCGGTGCCAACGAGTGGCTGCACTTCGATCAGTTCCCGCCGCCCGGCATCGAACCGTTGACGCTGTTCCTGGCCAGCGGCGGTCACGCCAACTCGGCCCGCGGCGATGGGTTGCTGCAGCGCACATCGCCCGGCGGCACGCAGCCGGCCGACCACTTCGTTGACGACCCCGCTCTGCCCTTCGTGCCCGCGCTCGCCGCAGCGCGCGAAGCCAGCGTGCTGCTGGACCTGCGCGAACGCGAACGCCAGCACGACACCCTGGTCTACGACAGTGGCCTACTGGCCGAGCCGCTGACGCTGCTGGGCGAACCGCAGGCCGAGCTGTTCGTGGCCGCCGACGTGCCCGACGCCGACCTGATGCTGTGGCTGGCCGAATGCCGCGCCGACGGCAGCACGGTCCAGCTTGCCGGCGGCCAGTTGCGCCTGCGCTACCGCGAAGGCTTCGACCGCGAGCGCTTGCTGAACCCCGGCGAGCCGGTGCGTGTGAACATCCCGCTGACCTACATCGGCCACCGCGTGCCTGCCGGCAGCCGGCTGCGCCTGCTGATCGGCGGCTCGAACTTTCCGGCGGCCGACCCCAACCCGCACACCGGCGAGCCCATCGCCACCGCGGTGGCCTTGCGCACCGCATTGCAGACGGTGTTCCACGATGACGGGCGCCCGTCGCACATCGTCCTGCCCACGCTGCCGAGACTGGAATGAACCCGCACGTCGACATCATCATTCTCGGTGCCGGCATGGCCGGTGCCTCGCTGGCCGCCGAGCTGGCGCCGCACCGCCGGGTGCTGCTGATCGAGCTGGAAGACCAGCCCGGCCGCCACGCCACCGGGCGCTCGGCGGCCATGTTCTTCGAGAGCTACGGCAACGCCACCGTGCGCGCCCTGACGCGGGCCAGCCGCGCCTTCCTGGAGCGTCCGCCCGCAGGCTTTGCCGATGTGCCGCTGATGAGCCCGCGCGCCGCAATGCTGGTGGCCGATGCCGAAGGCCTGCCCCGCCTCGAAGCCCTGTACGGCGGCGCCGATGCACCGGCCGGGATGCAGCGCCTGACACCCGCGCGGGCGCTGGCGCTGGTGCCCATCCTGCGTCCCGAATGGCTGGCCGGCGCCTTCATCGACGGCTCGGGCTGCGACATGGAAGTGGCCGCCATCCACCAGGGCTACCTGCGCGCGGCGCGGCGCGCCGGTGCACAACTGCAGCTGGGCGCCACCGAGATGAAGCTGCGGCGCCACGGCGGGCTGTGGACGGTATGCAGCCGTGCCGGCGAGGCCAGCGCGCCGCTGCTCGTCAACGCCACCGGCGCCTGGGCCGACGCGGTCGCAGGTCAGGCCGGCGCAGCGACCATCGGCCTGCAGCCCTGCCGGCGCACCGCGATGACCATCGCTGCGCCTGCCGACCACGACTGCCGCCACTGGCCGATGGTCATCGACGTCGATGAGACCGTCTATTTCAAGCCGGACGCCGGCCAGCTGCTGCTGTCCCCCGCCAACGAGGACCCTGTGGAGCCCTGCGACGTCGCGCCCGAGGAACTGGACGTGGCCATCGCCGTGGACCGCTTCGAGACCTTGACGAGCTTGCCGGTGAAGCGCATCAACCACCGCTGGGCCGGCCTGCGCAGCTTCGTCGCGGACCGCTCGCCGGTGGCCGGCTACGACTACCAG
>CAIWPS010000378.1 GCA_903914615.1 uncultured beta proteobacterium
AGCTGCACCGCAAGATCCGCGACGAGGCGCAGCGCCGCGCCGCCGGCCGGCCCGAGCGCGCCAACGACGTCAAGCTCTCGCGCGGCGGCATCCGCGAGATCGAGTTCATCGTGCAGCTTATGCTCGTCGTGCGTGGCGGGCAGTTCCCCGAAATCCGCACCCGCAGCACGCTGCGCGGCCTGCAGCGGCTGGCCGGGCGCGGCCTGATGAAGACCGAGACCGCCGAACGGCTGGCCGCGGGCTACGGCTTCCTGCGCCGCGTCGAGCACCGCATCCAGTACCTCGACGACCAGCAGACCCACCTGCTGCCCACCGGCGACGAGGACCTGGCCTGGGTCGCGCGCAGCCTGGACCCGGCCGGCGCGCAGCCCGCGACCTGCGCCATGCTGGCCGAGCTGTGCGAAGTGCGCGAAGCCGTGGCCGCCGAGTTCGACGCCCTGCTGCGCGAAGGCGATGGCGCAACGCCGGACACAGGGCGCACGGGCTGCCGCAGCTGCGGCCCGGGGCCGCTGCCCGTGGACAGCGAGGCCCTGCTCGAACGCCTGCCCGCCGCGCTGGCGGCGCGGCTGCGGCCCTGGTCGCAGCACACGCGCGTGCAGGCGCTGCGCGACGAAAGCCGCCTGCGGCTGGGCCGCCTGATGCAGCGCACGGCGCAGGCCCTGAGCGAAGGCAACTGCACCGAGGCGGGGGCGCTGCGCTTCGTCGACTGGGTCGAGCCTCTGCTGCGCCGCGAGAGCTACCTGGCGCTGCTGGTCGAACGCCCCGAGGTCCACCGCCGCCTGCTGCGCCTGCTGGGCATGGCGCGCTGGCCGATGCAGTACCTGATGCGCCACCCCGGCGTCATCGACGAGCTTGCCGACGAGCGGCTGCTGCACCTGCGCTTCGACCGCGCGGCCTTCGGCGCCGAGCTCGAGGAGCGCCGCAGCGCCTTCCAGCGCGCCGGCGAGGACGACGAAGACAAGCTGCTGGACACGCTGCGCCGCGCCCACCACGCCGAGGTCTTCCGCACCCTGGTACGCGACGTCGAGGGCGAGCTCACGGTCGAAGCCGTGGCCGACGACCTCTCGGCCCTCGCCGACACGCTGCTGGACGTGGCGGTGCGCTGGTGCTGGGCGCGGCTGAAGCAGCGCCACCGCGAGGTGCCGGCGCTGGCCGTCATCGCCTACGGCAAGCTCGGCGGCAAGGAACTGGGCTATGGCAGCGACCTCGACGTCGTCTTCGTCTACGACGACAGCGACGAGCCCGACAAGGCGCGGGCGCAGGAGGTCTACGCCGCCTTCGTCAGGAAGCTCATCACCTGGCTGACGCTGCGCACGGCCGCGGGCGAGCTCTTCGACATCGACACCGCGCTGCGGCCCAACGGCAATTCCGGCCTGCTGGTCACGTCCATCACCTCCTTCGAGCAGTACCAGGCCGGCCGCGGCAGCAACACCGCCTGGACCTGGGAGCACCAGGCGCTGACGCGGGCGCGTCTGTGCGCGGGGGCGGGCCCGGCCCTGGGGGCGCGTTTCGCGGCCACGCGCCGCGCCGTGCTGACGGCACCGCGCGACGCTGCCGCGCTGCGCCTCGAGGTGCAGGCGATGCGCGAGAAGGTGCGCGCGGCGCGGCCGGTGCCGGCCGGCGTCTTCGACGTCAAGCACAGCACCGGCGGCATGATGGACGTCGAATTCGCCGTGCAGTTCCTGGTGCTGACGCAGTCGGCAGCGCACCCGGTGCTGCTGGACAACGCCGGCAACATCGCGCTGCTGCAGCGCGCCGAGGCCGCCGGCCTGCTGCCTGCGGGCGTGGGCACGGGCGCCGCCGACGCCTACCGCGAACTGCGTCGTGCGCAGCACCGCGCGCGGCTGGATGAACAGCCGACGCAGTTCGACCCCGCCAGCCTGGCCGCCCCGCGCGACGCCGTGCTGGCGCTGTGGCACGCGGTCTTCGGTTGACGCGCGCGCTGCCTTCCGGCGCCCGGCTCTGGCTGTCGCTGTCGGCGCTGCTGGCAGGCGGCTCGGTGCTGGCGTATGGCTTGCCGGCGGCGATGCTGGACTGGCAACCCGCGCTGGTCTGGCGCGAGCCCTGGCGCGCCTGGACTGCCGTCTTCGTGCACTGGAGCCCGCTGCACCTGGGCGCCAACCTCGGTGCCGCGGCCGTGGTGGCGCTGCTGGGGCCGGCGGCGCGGCTGCCGCGGCGCATCGCCCTGGCCTGGTTCGTCGCCTGGCCGCTGACGCACCTGGGCCTGCTGCTGCGGCCCGAGCTGGCCCACTACGGCGGCCAGTCGGGCGTGCTGCATGCCGGCGTGGCGGCGGCCATGGTCTGGCTGGTGCTGGCCGGGCACGGCAGGCGCCGTGCCATCGGTGCCGCGGTGCTGGCCGGGCAGGTGGTCAAGCTGCTGCTGGAAGAGCCCTGGGGCCCGGTGCTGCAGTTCGGCGACGGCTGGGACATCGCGGTGGCGCCGCTGGCCCACCTGACCGGGTCGGTCGCGGGCGCGCTGGGCGCGGCACTGGCCTGGACCGTGACGCCGCCGGCGGAGCGTTGAACAAGGGGCGGTCGAGCCGCGGCTAGACTCGCCGCGACCATCCACGACGAGGAGACCCCGATGATCACGCTGTGCGGCATGCCGATCTCGAACTACTACAACAAGGTCAAGCTGGCACTGCTGGAAAAGGGCATCGAGTTCGTCGAGGAACCGGTGGGCATCCGCAGCACCGACGAGGCCGTTCTGGCGGCCTCGCCGCTGGGCAAGATCCCCTTCATCCGCGTCGACGGCCAGACGCTGTGCGAAAGCCAGGTCATCCTGGAATACCTGGAAGCGCGCTACCCGCAGGTGCCGCTGCTGCCGGCCGACCCGTTGGCCGCGGCCAAGGTGCGCGAAGTGACGACCTTCGTCGACCTGCACCTGGAACTGGTGGCGCGCGAGCTCTACCCGCAGGCCTTCTTCGGCGGCACGGTGGGCGAGGCGGCCCAGGATCGCGTGCGCAAGACGCTGGCCAGGAACATCCCGGCCTTCCGGCGGCTGGCGAAGTTCGCGCCCTACGTGGCCGGCGCGACCTTCGGCATGGCCGACTGCGCGGCCTGGGCCAGCCTGCCGCTGGTGGGCATGGCCACCAAGTCCGTGCTCGGCGAAGACCTGCTGAACGCCGTCGGCATCGACTGGAAGGGGTATGTGCGCATGGTCGGCCAAAGGCCCACCGCGATGCGCGTCGTTGCCGACCGCAAGGCCAGCGGCGCCTGATACACGAAAGCGCCTCGCGCTCGCGGTGCGCCCAGGCGCTCAGACGGCCTGCGGCCGGCCCTGGGCCGCCAGCGCGGCGGTGACTTCCTTGCGGTAGCGGTTGAGCTCCTGCACGCTGGCGAAGCTGCGTTCCATCAGCAGCGACAGGTTGTGCAGGATGCGCTCGACGACCTTGCTTTCCCACACGGCATCGAACTGGATCTGCTTGTCCAGCCACTCTTCAAGCCATTCGGGGTTGGGCAGCCGGCTCTGGATGGTGTCGCGCGGGAACAGGCCGACGTTGACGTGCAGGTTGGTCGGGTGCAGGGCCTGCGCCGTGCGCCGCGCGCTGGCCATCAGCACGCCGATCTTGGCGAAGGCGGCGCGCGCCTCGTCGCCGAACTTGGTCATGGCGCGCTTCATGTAGCGCAGGTAGGCGCCGCCGTGGCGGGCCTCGTCGCGCGCCAGCGTCTCGTAGATGGCCTTGATGACAGGCTCGGTGTGCCATTCGGCCGCACGGCGGTACCAGTGGTTGAGTCGGATCTCGCCGCAGAAGTGCAGCATAAGCGTTTCCAGCGCCGGCGCGGGGTCGAACTCGAAGCGCACGGCGTGCAGTTCTTCCTCGCTGGGCACGAGGTCGGGGCGGAAGCGGCGCAGGTACTCCATCAGCACCAGCGAGTGCTTCTGCTCCTCGAAGAACCAGACGCTCATGAAGGCGCTGAAGTCGCTGTCCTCGCGGTTGTCGCGCAGGAACATCTCGGTCGCCGGCAGCGCCGCCCATTCGGTGATGGCGTTCATCTTCACCGTCTGCGCCTGCGCTTCGCTGAGCTGCCCGGCATCGAACTTGTCCCACGGGATGTCGTGGTCCATGTTCCAGCGCACGGCTTCGAGCTGGCGGAAGAGCTCGGGGTAGAGCATGGCCTTGGGGCTTGCGGGCGATGGAGGCATGCCTGCCATTTTAGGGACCTGCGTCATGTGGCGCCATCAAGGACTTGCACGGGCGGCGCGCCAGCGCTGCACTTCGGCCGGCAGGGTGTCCAGGGTGGCGAAGGACTGCACGCCTTCGATGGGGCGCCGGTGCAGCACAGGCGCACTGCCGCCGGCCCACAGCGCCAGGCCGGGCGGCAGTTTGGCGCGCAGCTCGACCAGGTTGTCGACCACCTGGTTGGGCGGCGTGCAGCCGGTGAAGCCCAACGCCACGATGTCGACGCGGCAGGCCCTGGCGGCCAGCACGATGTCCCACAGCGGCGTCTGCACCCCCGTCGACAGGCAGGGGCAGCCTTCCAGGGCCAGCACGGCTTGCGCCATCAGCAGGCCGAGGCCGTGCGGTTCACCGGGCAGCGTGCTCAGCAGGACGCGTGGCCCATCGCCTTCTGCTGGCTCGGGCAGGCCGGCGATGGCCTGGTGCAGCACGACCTGCAGCACCTCGGTGTACAGGTGCTCTTCATAGATCTCCATCTGGCCGCGTATCCAGGCGTCGCCGACGGCCAGGTTCAAGGGCGCCACGACCTCGGTGACGAAGCGCCCGACGCCGTAGCGCGAGAGCAGCCGCAACAGTTCGGCCCGCAGCGCCGTCATGTCGTGCGCGCGGATCAGCGCCAGGTTGGCACGCAGATCGGATGACGCCGGCGCCGAGGCGAGGCCGCGCTGCGGCTGGCCCACGGTCTGGTCGGCGAGATGCTGCAGGTCGGCCAGCGGCAGCGGCACGACACGGCCGGGCCGGTGGCCGGCATCGAGCAGGCGCTTGACGACACGCAGCTTCTCGACCTGGTCCAGGCTGTAGACGCGCTCGCCCAGGCCGTCCCGCGCCGGGGCCGGAAAGCCGTAGCGCCGTTCCCAGACACGCAGGGTGTCCTTGCTCAGGCCTGTGTCGCGCTCGACCGCGGCGATCGAGAGCGAGATGGCCGCCAACGTGCGGTCGTTCAAGGCCAACCCCCGCTGGCGAACTGATTCGGTGCTGTCTTGGACAATTTTCCGCTTTCCGCCGACCTCTTGCGACAATGTAATCTCGTTGCGATGCATTGAACAGGACAAGCACCGCCGCTTGCGACATGCAAAGGCAGCCTTGGGGTCTTTCGCGGACAGTCCGCGAGACCCAGCATTACTATATAGTCTGTTTGCGACTGATCAGTTCACATCCAAAACCGGGCCGTGTCCGTAGATCGCCCGATGGTCGGCAGTTCGAGGAGATCGCAGCATGCACGGGCACAGAAAGGGATCGACACCGGCCATGCCGTCTGTAGCTAATCTTTACGACCTGCCCGCGGGGACGGTGGAACTATGTCCACGCCGCCCCGTCACATGCACAGCCGCGGCGATTGGCCTGCCTCATCGCCGGGTTTCGATTTCCCTGTCGTGCGGTCGGCCAGCTTCCCTGGTTGCAAGCCCGGAGCGTCTCTCCTCCTCCTCCCTCCCTCCCTCGTTCGCTCCGGGGCGCCGCACGACAGTCTTTACAAGCCGCGCCGCCGCCATGCGCCGCCGGGCCCCATGAGGCGCGTCGCCGTCGTCGGCTCGGGCATCTCCGGGCTGGCCACCGCCCACGGCCTGGCCGGGCAGGCGCAGGTCACCTTGTTCGAGGCCGGCGAGCATTTCGGCGGCCACACGCACACCGTCGACGTCACGCTGAACGGCGTGACCCACGGCGTGGACACGGGCTTCCTCGTCTTCAACCACCGCACCTACCCGCGCCTGGTGCGCTTGTTCGACGAACTGCAGGTGGAGACGGCGCCGGCGGAGATGTCGTTCTCGGTCCAGGTGCCGCAGGACAGGCTGGAGTGGAGCGGCTGCGACCTCAACACCGTCTTCGCGCAGCGGCGCAACCTGGTGCGGCCGCGCTTCCTGCGCATGCTGGCCGACCTGGTGCGCTTCAACCGCCTGGCGACAGCCATCGCGGTGCGGGGCAGCGACGCCGAACTGGCCGAGCCGATCGCCGAGTTCCTCGACCGGCACCGCTTCGACGCCGCCTTCCGCGACTGGTACTTCCTGCCCATGATCGGCTGCATCTGGTCGTGCCCGACCGACCAGATGCTGCGCTTTCCCATCGGCACGATGATCCGCTTCTGCCACAACCACGGCCTCATCCAGGTGGCCGACCGGCCGCAATGGCACACCGTGCGCGGCGGCGCGCGCCACTACGTCGACAAGCTGCTGCAGCACATCCCCGACGCCCGCTTGCGCACGCCGGTTCGGGGCGTGCGGCGCCTGCCGCCGGGCGGCGACGCCGGGGTGCTGGTGGCCACCGACGCCGGCACCGAGCGCTACGACGAGGTCGTGCTCGCCTGCCACAGCGACCAGAGCCTGGCCCTGCTGGAAGACGCCACGCCACAGGAGCGCGCGGTGCTGGGCGCCATCCGCTACCACCCCAACCGCGCCGTGCTGCACACCGACACCGCGGTGCTGCCGCGGCGCCGCCTGGCCTGGGCAGCCTGGAACTACGCGCGCGCCGCCGAACGCGGCCGCGAAGAGGCCGCGGTGTGCCTGCACTACCTCATCAACCGCCTGCAGCCGCTGCCCTGGCAGCAGCCGGTGATCGTGTCGCTGAACCCCGACCCGGCCGCACGGCCCGACCCCGCCTGCGTGATCGGCGAGTACAGCTACAGCCACCCGGTGTTCGACCTCGCCGCGGTGCAGGCGCAGCAGCGGCTGCCGAGCGTGCAGGGGAGGGCGCGGACGTGGTTCTGCGGTGCCTGGACGAGATACGGCTTCCACGAGGACGGCCTGGCCTCGGCGCTGCACGTCGTGCAGGCTCTGCACACGCAGTGGCAGCGCGCCGGCGCGCCGCGCGAGGCGGCATGACGACGCCGTCGCAGGCGCTGCTCGGCCGGGGCGTGGTGCGCCACCGCCGTCTGCGCCCGCGCGAGCATGCCTTCGCCTACCCGACCTACTTCCTGATGCTGCCGCTGCGCACGCTTCGCGACACGCCGGCCCCGGCGCTGGCGCGCAACCGCCGCAGCTGGCTCAGCTTCCACGATGGCGATCACGGCGACGGCCGCGCCGATGCGCTGGCCTGGCTGGACGAATTGCTGCTGGCCGAAGGCATTGCCGACGCCACCGGCGAGATCTGGCTGCACACCTACCCGCGCGTGCTCGGCTATGTCTTCAAGCCGGTCAGCTTCTGGCATTGCCAGCGCCCCGACGGCAGCCTGGCGGCGGTCGTCGTCGAGGTCAACAACACCTTCGGCGAACGCCACTGCTACCTGCTGGCCGGGCCGCAGCTCGGCTACGGCCGCGAGCTGGTGGCACGCAAGGTCTTCCACGTCTCGCCCTTCTGCCAGGTGCAGGGCGGCTACCGCTTCCGCTTCATGCGCACGCCGGGCCGCGTGGTGGCCCGCGTCGATCACGACGACGAGGCCGGCGCGCTGTTGCAGACCAGTGTCTCGGGCCATCTGCAGCCGCTGACCGCGTCCGCCGTGCGCGCCGCCTTCTTCGGCATGCCGCTGATGACGCTGGCGGTGATGGTGCGCATCCACTGGCAGGCGCTGCAGCTCTGGCGCAAGCGCGTGCCCTACGTCCCCAAGCCCGCGCCGCCGCAGGCTTTCACCACCCGCTGACCCACACTTCGCAGTCCCAGTGCAGGCCATGACCTCATCCACCACCCGAACCGCCCCCGCCTTCGAACTGCCGCAGACGGCGCCGGCCGCCGCGCGCGCCGTGTTCAGCCTGCTCGGGCAGCTGCGCACAGGCAGCCTGGACGTGCAGCTGCCCGACGGTTCGCAGCTGCATTTCGCCAGCGCCGGCGGCATCGCCGAGCCCCGGGCGGCCCTGCGCCTGCACGACTGGAGCGTGTGCGCGGCGGCACTGAAGAGCGGCGACATCGGCTTTGCCGAGACCTACATCGAAGGCGGCTGGACCAGCCCCGACCTGGTGGCGCTGCTCCAGCTCTTCATCGCCAACCGCGAGGCCGTCGAGGCGGTCATCTACGGCAGCTGGTGGGGTTCGCTGCTGTACCGCCTCAAGCACCTGCTGAACCGCAACTCGCGCCGCGGCTCGGCCAAGAACATCCACGCCCACTACGACATCGGCAACCCCTTCTACCGTCTCTGGCTGGACGAGACGATGAACTACTCCAGCGCGCTCTTCGAAGGCGACTTCGGCAAGCCCACCGGCGAGGCCCAGCTGGCCAAGGTGCGCCGCGCGCTGCGCGAATGCGACCTGCAGCCGGGCCAGCGGCTGCTGGAGATCGGCTGCGGCTGGGGTGCCCTGGCCGAATGCGCGGCTGCCGAGTTCGGCGCCCGCGTCACCGGCGTCACGCTGTCGACGGAGCAGCTCGACTTCGCGCGCGAGCGCCTGGCCCGCGCCGGCCTGGCCGCGCAGACCGAGCTGCGGCTGCAGGACTACCGCGACATCGACGACGCGCCCTTCGATGCCATCGCCTCTATCGAGATGTTCGAGGCCGTCGGCCGCGAGTACTGGGACAGCTATTTCACGACGCTGCGCGGACGGCTGAAGCCCGGCGGCCGCGCCTGCATCCAGACCATCACCATCCGCGACGACCTCTTCGAGCGCTACCTGCGTTCGTCCGACTTCATCCAGCAGTACATCTTCCCCGGCGGCCTGCTGCCCAGCCCCTCGGCGTTCCGCGCCGAGGCCGCGCGGGCCGGCCTGGAGGTGGTGAACGAATGCGCCTTCGGCCGCGACTATGCCGAGACGCTGCGCCGCTGGCGGGCGCAGTTCCTGGCCCGCGACCCGCAGCTCAGGCAGCTCGGCTTCGACACCCGCTTCATGCGCATCTGGGAGTTCTACCTGGCCTACTGCGAGGCCGCCTTCGAGACCGGCAACACCAACGTCGTCCAGTTCACCCTGCGCAGGCCCGCATGAAGCGGCGCGCGCTGCTGGCCGCCCTGGCACTGGTGCTCGCGCGGCCTGCCACGGCGCAGCCGGCGCCGGCGGTGGGCCCGCCGCCTGAACTGGCGGCGGACCTGCCCGGCGCCCGCCTGCAGGGCAGCGGCAACCTGCGCGTGATGCTGATGCGCATCTACGACGCGCGGCTGTGGGTCGGCGGCGCTGCCGTCGTCACCGACTGGGCCACGCTGCCCCTGGCCCTGGAGCTTCAGTACAGCCGCGAGCTCAAGGGCGAGCTCATCGCCGAGCGCTCGCTCACCGAGATGCGGCGCCAGGGCGAGATCGATGCCGTCACCGCCGAACGCTGGCTGGGCGTGATGAAGGCGCTGTTCCCCGACGTCAAGGCAGGTGACCGCATCACCGGGGTGAACCTGCCGGCCGTGGGCGCGCGCTTCTTCCTCAACGGCGCCTTCCGCGGCGAAGTGCGCGAAGCCGACTTCGCACGCGTCTTCTTCGGCATCTGGCTGTCGCCGCGCACCTCCGAGCCGGCCCTGCGCCTGGCCCTGCTCGGGCGTTCGGCATCGCCATGACGGCGCTGGCCGTGGCGGCCGGCGGCAGCTGGCGCGGTGGCTGGCGGCAGGGCCTGCGCTACGGCGCGCTGGGCCTGCCGCTGGCCTTCGTCGCCCTGCCGCTGTACGTGGTGCTGCCCAACCACTACGCGAGCCAGTTCGGCATTCCGCTGGCCACGCTGGGCGCCCTGCTGCTGGGCGCGCGGCTCTTCGACGCGCTGGCCGACCCCGCCATCGGCCGCCTCGTCGACCGCTGGTTCGCGCGCTCGGCGGCGCAGGTGCTCGGCGCTGCGGTGGTGGCCGCGGGCGTGCTGGCGCTGGGCTTCCGCGGCCTCTTCTTTCCGCCGGTGCACGAGCGCGCGGCACTGCTGGCCTGGTGCGCCGCGCTGCTGGCAGTGACCTACCTCAGCTACAGCGTGCTGTCGGTGCTGCACCAGTCCTGGGGCGCCCGGCTGGGCGGCGACGAGGCGCAGCGCGCGCGCATCGTGTCCTGGCGCGAAGGGCTGGCCCTGGTGGGCGTGCTGGTGGCCAGCGTGTTGCCGGCGCTGGCCGGCCTGTCGGTGGCGACCGCCGTCTTCGCCATCGCACTGGCCGTCGCCGTGCTGCTGCTGCGGCAGGCGCCGCAGCCGCGCATCGGTGCACCGCCCGGCGCAGCGGCGCCGGCAGCCGCCGGCCCGCTGTCGACGCCGGGATTCCGCAAGCTCCTGGCGATC
This sequence comes from uncultured beta proteobacterium, assembly GCA_903914615.1. Classification (GTDB taxonomy): domain Bacteria; phylum Pseudomonadota; class Gammaproteobacteria; order Burkholderiales; family Burkholderiaceae_C; genus Rubrivivax. Next base: position 10,263 of record CAIWPS010000378.1, read on the forward strand.
TACCTGCTGAACGGCGTGGCCAGCGCAGTGCCGGCGACCCTGGTGCTGTTCTTCATCCGCGACCGCCTGCAGGCCCAGCCCTGGGAGCCGCTGTTCCTGGCCAGCTACTTCGCTGCCGGGGCGCTGTCGATGCCGCTGTGGCTGCGCCTGGTGGCGCGGCTGGGGCTGGCGCGCAGCTGGCTGGCCGGCATGGGGCTGGCGATCGTCACCTTCGCCTGGGCGGCGCTGCTGGGCGCCGGGGACATCGCCGCCTACACCGCCGTGTGCATCGCCAGCGGCATCGCGCTGGGTGCCGACCTCACGCTGCCGGGCGCGCTGCTGGCCGGCGTCATCCAGCGCGCCGGCCATGGCGAGCGCCTGGAAGGCGCCTACTTCGGCTGGTGGAACTTCGCCACCAAGCTCAACCTGGCCTTGGCGGCGGGCATCTCGCTGCCCCTGCTGGGCGCCTTCGGCTACGTGCCCGGCAGCCGCGACGCTGCCGCGTTGCAGGCCCTGACCTGGGCCTACTGCCTGCTGCCCTGCGTGCTCAAGATGGGCGCGGCGGGGCTCCTCCACACCCTCTGGCTGCGCAAGGAAACCACGACATGAACCACCGACTCTGCCTGGCGCTGTGCAGCGCCGCCGCCGCAATGGCCCTGGGCGGCTGCGCCTCGGCGCCGACGCCGGCCGACTACGCCGCCGAGAAGCCCGTGCTCGACCTGCACCAGTACTTCAACGGCGAGCTCGTCGCCCATGGCCTGTTCACCGACCGCGCCGGCAAGGTGGCGCGCCGCTTCGTCGTCCAGCTCACGGGCAGCTGGAACGGCAAGGAAGGCACGCTGGACGAGCGCTTCACCTACAGCGATGGCAAGACCGAACGCCGCGTCTGGCACCTCACCGACGAAGGCGGCGGTCGCTACACCGGGCGCGCCGACGACGTCGTCGGCGTCGCCGAAGGGCGCGTCGCCGGCAACGCCCTGAACTGGCACTACACGCTGGCCCTGCCGGTCGATGGCAAGACCTACGAAGTGCAGTTCGACGACTGGATGTACCTGATGGACGAGCGCGTCATGCTCAACAAGGCGGCCATGAGCAAGTTCGGCTTCGGGCTGGGCGAGGTCACGCTGTCGTTCACGAAGAAGTAGACCGATGGCCCTGAACCCCCGCATGGCCGACTGGCAGGGCAAGACCGCCTGGCTGGTCGGCGCGTCCACCGGCATCGGCCGCGCCACGGCCAGTGCGCTGCACGCCGCCGGCGCACGTGTCGTCGTCTCGGCGCGCAGCCGCGACGCGCTGGACGCCTTCGTCGCCGCCCACCCCGGCAGCGACGCCATCGCGCTGGACGTTACCGACCGCGAGGCGATGCGCGACGCCGCGGCGCGCATCGCCGGCGTGCACGGCGGCATCGACCTGGCCATGTTCTGCGCCGGCACCTACGCCGCCATGCGCGCCACCGACTTCGACCTCGACGTGGCGCTGCGCCACGTGCGGGTGAACTACGACGGCGCGCTGCACCTGCTCGACGCCGTGCTGCCGCAACTGCTGGCGCAGGGCAGGAGTGGACGCGGCGGCCACCTGAGCCTGGTCAGCAGCGTGGCCGGCTACCGCGGGCTGCCGCAGTCGCTGGCCTACGGGCCGACCAAGGCCGCGCTGATCAACCTGGCCGAGACGCTGTACCTGGACCTCGCGCCGCTGCGGCTGGGCGTCTCGGTCATCAACCCCGGCTTCGTCGAGACGCCGCTGACGGCGGGCAACGCCTTCCGCATGCCGGCGCTGATCACGCCCGAGGAGGCGGCACGCCAGATCCTGCGTGGCTGGCGCCGCGGCGAGTTCGAGATCCACTTCCCCAAGCGCTTCACCGGCTGGCTGAAGGCGCTGCGCCTGCTGCCCTACCCGCCCTACTTCGCCATCGTGCGGCGCTCGACGGGCCTGTAGCCTGCAGGGCGGCCGCTGGGGGCCGGCTAGCGCTGGCCTTCGGTGAGGGTGTCGATCTGGAACAGGCCCGACTTGTCGACCAGCCAGACGTCGAAGTAGTGCACGGTGGCCGTGCCCACCTTGGCCGGTGCCGGGAACGGCCCGGCGCGGCGGATCATCGCCACCACCCAGGGCGCGACCTCGTCGGCCGCCGGCTTGCGCACGACGCTGACATTGACGACGGCGCCGCTGGCGTCGATCTCGGTCTCCACCGCCATCACCGAATAAAGCATCGGCGGCATCTTGCCGCGGAAGATGCGCATAGGGTAAGCCGCGTAGAGGTGGCGGGCGGCGTCGATGCGGTATTCCTTTTCGATCTCCGCTTCCGAGGCGCGGGGGGCGCCCTGCGTCAGCGGTGCCGGCACCATCGTGAACTGGGCCAGCGCCGCCTGCCCGGCGAGCAGGCCGCCGGCGAGGGCGGTGCAGCACAGCCAGCGCCGCAGCTTCGGGGAGGTTTCGTTGTTCATGGTGTCGCGCCCGTGTACCCAGGCCGCGTTCCCTCCGGCCTGTCGCGCCGAGGTTACACCACGGTACTCGAGGCCAGCATCCCCTTTGCTACCGAGTTTCGGGCAGGAACAGACGGTCCGCGCGGCAGGGCGCGGAATTGCGCGCCCCGGGCCCCAGCTTTCCCGCCGGGACGCCTTCGAAGCGGTGGCAGACTGCGGCGATGAAGAAGGCCCTGCGCATCACCGCCCTGTCGCTGCTGGCGCTGGTGCTGGCGGCACTGGCCTTGCTGGCCACCGCGCTGCAGCGCGAGCCCGGCGTGGTGCTGGACACCGAGGTCGACCCCAGCGACGTCGCCACCGCGGTCGCGCTCGCGCGCGCCCACGACCCGCGGCGCGCGCAGCCGGGTCAGGTCTATGCGGCCACGCTGGGCGAGCGCGACCTCGAGCTGCTGCTCAACCACGCCACGCGGCACCGGCAGCCGGCTGCCATGCGGGTCAGCATCGAACGGGGCGCGGCGACGCTGCGCGCCAGCCTGCACCTGCCCGCCAACCCCTTCGGCCGCTGGCTCAACATTCAGGCCCGCGTGGTCGAAACCGGCGCCCTGCCGGCGCTCGAGGGCTGGCAGGTCGGGCGGCTGCCGCTGCCGAGCTGGCTGGGCATGGCGCTGGCGCGCCGGCTCGTGCAGCGCGCCGGCCTGCAGCAGGAATTCGTGCTCGCCGGCGACCTCTTGCGCCAGGTCCGCTTTCAGCCGCAGCAGCTGAGCCTGGTCTACGCCTGGCGCGACGACAGCGCCCAGCGCCTTTCGGTGGCGCTGCTGCAGGCCGGCGAAGCGGCGCGGCTGCGTGCCTACCACGACTGCATCGTGGCCCTGGCCGCAGCCCAAGCCCCGGGGGCCCGGCCTTCGCTGGCGGGCTGGCTGCCGCCGCTGTTCGCGCTGGCGCGCCAGCGCAGCCAGCCCGGCACCGACGCCAATCCTGGCGCCGGCGCCGCGGCCGAGAACCGCGCCGCCCTGCTGGTGCTGACGCTCTACGCCAACGGCCGCGGCGTCGACGACGTGCTGCCCGCCGCCCGCGCCTGGCCGCGGCCGCGGGCGCTGCAACTGACGCTGGGGGGCCGCGACGACTTCCCGCTGCACCTGCTGATCTCGGCGGCGCTGGCCGTGGACGGCAGCAGCTCGCTGTCGCGCGCCGTCGGCATCTACAAGGAGATCGCCGACTCGCGCGGCGGCAGCGGCTTCAGCTTCAACGACATCGCCGCCGACCGCGCCGGCACGCGGCTGGGCGAACTGGCCGTGCAGGCGCCCGAACGCCTGCAGCAGCGGCTGGCCCAAGGCGTGCAGGAAGCGGACTTCATGCCGGCCTGGGCCGACCTGCCCGAGTTCATGCCCGAGCCCGAGTTCAAGCGCCGCTACGGCGGCGTCGAAGGCGCGCCCTACGCGGCGATGATCGCCGAGATCGACCGCCGCATCGCCGCGCTGCCGGCGCTACGCTAAACGCCCGCCCGGGCCGGCACCGCGCAGCATGTCGAAGCGGAAGAGGCGGCATTCGATGCCGCCGTTCCACAGCGGCACGCGGCGGCTTTCCTTCAGCCGCATCAGCGTCGGCAGCTTCATGTCCGGGCTCAGCAGCCAGGCCGTCCAGCCCGGGTACTGGCGCTTCCAGTGCGCGGCCAGGGCGCTGAAGAACTCGGCCGAACTGCCGCCGCCCTCGAAGCCTTCGCGCGAGGTCTGGCTGCCCTGGCCCTTGGGCGCGATGCGCTCGCCGTAGGGCGGGTTGAGCATCAGCGTGCCGCAGGCCGCGGGCGGCGGACGCTGCAGCGCGTCGGCGGTCTTGAAGTCGATGGCGGCAGCGACGCCGGCGCGCTCGGCGTTGCGCGTGGCGTAGTCGGTGAGGCGGAAGCTGACGTCGCCCGCGAACACCGGCACCGCCGGCGCGTGCACGCGCGACTTCGCGGCGCGCTGCATGTCGCGCCAGGCCGCCAGATGCGCCTGGAAGGGCCGCTGGCGCTCGAAGGCGAAGCGGCGCAGGCTGCCCGGGGCGATGCCGCAGGCCATCTGCGCCGCCTCGATGGCGATGGTGCCGGCGCCGCAGCAGGGGTCGAAGAGCGGGCCGTCCTCGGCGCGACCCTGCCAGCCGGCGGCAGCCAGCATGGCGGCGGCCAGTGTCTCCTTCAGCGGCGCCTCGCCGGTGTCCTCGCGCCAGCCGCGCTTGAAGAGCGCGTCGCCCGAGGTGTCGGCGTAGAGCATGGCGTGGTCGGGGCCGACGAAGAGCGTGATCGGCAGGTCGGGGTGGCGGGTGTCGACGCTGGGCCGCGCGCCCGCGACCTCGCGCAGGTGGTCGCAGACGGCGTCCTTGATGCGCAGCGCGGTGAAGTTCAGGCTCGTCAGCGGCGAGCGCATCGCCACCATGTCCACGCGCAAGGTCTGCGCCGGCGTCATCCATTGCTCCCAGGGCACGCGGCGCGCCAGGTCGTAGAGATCGTGCTCGTCGCGGTAGGGCGCCTCGGCCAGCGGCCACAGCACGCGCTGGGCGAGGCGGCTTTCCAGGTTGAGCTGCATCGCCGCACGCTCGTCGCCTTCGACCCAGACGCCGCCGCGGCCGGCTTCGGCCGCAAGGCCCGTGACGCGCAGCACTTCGTCCTGCAACAGCGCCTCGACGCCGGCCGCGCAGGGCAGGAAGAGCGTGGCCATCTCAGATGGCTTTTCGCAGGCTCGCCGGCGCGATCTTCAGCGCCTCGCGGTACTTGGCCACGGTGCGGCGGGCGACCTGGATGCCCTGCTCCTCGAGCATCTCGCTGATCTGGCTGTCCGACAGCGGCTTGACCGCGTCCTCGGCGCTGACGAACTGCTGGATCAGCGCCCGCACCGCCGTGCTCGAGGCATTGCCCCCGGCCTCGGTGTTGAGCGAGCTGCCGAAGAAGTACTTCAGCTCGAAGGTGCCGAGCTGCGTGGCCATGTACTTGGCCGTGGTGACGCGCGAGATGGTGCTCTCGTGCAGGCCCAGCTCGTCGGCGATCTCGCGCAGCACCAGCGGCTTCATCGCGATGGCACCGTGGGTGAAGAAGGCCTTCTGGCGTTCGACGATGGCCTTGCTCACGCGCAGGATGGTGTCGAAGCGCTGCTGGATGTTCTTCACGAACCAGCGCGCCTCCTGCAGCCGCGAGCTCAATCCGGGCTGGCTGGCGCTGCCGCGCTGGCCGCGCACCGCCTGCGCGTAGAGGTCGTTGATGCGCAGCTTGGGCATGACGTCGGGGTTGAGCACCACCGACAGGCCGCGCCCGCTCTTGCGCACGATGACGTCGGGCACGACGATGTTGGCCTCGGCCGCCGAGAAAGGACGGCCGGGCTTGGGCTCGCAGGACTTGATGAGCTCCTGCGCCAGCCGCACCAGGTGCTCGTCGGCGCCGGTCAGCGCCGTCAGCCGCTTCATGTCGCGCCGCGCCAGCAGTTCCAGGTACTGCTCGGCGATGCGCAGCGCGAGCTGCCGCGCCGGGCTGCGCGGCCGGGTCTTCAGCTGCAGCGCGACGCATTCGGACAAGCTGCGTGCGCCGACGCCGGTGGGCTCCAGGCTCTGCAGCCAGCGCAGCGCGCACTGCAGCCGGTCGGCGATCTCGGCGCGGCCGTCTTCGCTGGCGATGTCCAGCATCTCGGCCAGCCGTTCGGCGATGTCCTCGAGCGTGTCGGCCAGGTAGCCGTCGCCGTCCAGCGACTCGATCAGCACCTCCAGCGCCGCATGGTCGTCGGGCGACAGCCGCATGCCCATGACCTGGCCGCGCAGGTGGTCCTGCAGCGAGCCGGCGCTGGCGCGGCGGTCGTGCGCCTCCATGTCGTCGCCATCTCCCGACGGCGCGGCTGAGGACGAGCCCGGTGTCTCGCGGATGCCGTCGAAGTCGTCGCCCTCGGTGCCGTTCTCCCAGTCGTCGCGTGCCGTGGTGCCGAACTCCTCGGCGCGGATCTCGGTGGCGGCGTCGCCGCTGTCGGGCGTCTCGGCCGGGCCCTCGCTGTCGGCGACGCGGTCGGCCACGCGGTCTGCGGACTGGCGCTCGGCCGGCAGGTCGTAGGGGCTGGGCGGGGCGTCCTCCTCGGCTTCGAGGAAGGGGTTCTGCTCCAGCATCTGGCCGACTTCCTGGTGCAGCTCCAGCGTCGACAGCTGCAGCAGGCGGATGGACTGCTGCAGCTGCGGCGTCAGCGCCAGGTGCTGCGACAGCCGGACCTGTAGGGATGGTTTCATCGGTTCCGGGGCCCGGCCCTACATGCGGAAGTTCTCGCCGAGGTAGACCTTGCGGACCTCGGCGTTGGCGACGATTTCCTGCGGCGTGCCCTCGGCCAGCACGCTGCCGTCGCTGATGATGTAGGCGCGGTCGCAGATGCCCAGGGTCTCGCGCACGTTGTGGTCGGTGATGAGCACGCCGATGCCGCGCGAGCGCAGGAACTTGATGATGCGCTGGATCTCGATCACGGCGATGGGGTCGACGCCGGCGAAAGGCTCGTCGAGCAGGATGAAGCGCGGCTGCGTGGCCAGCGCGCGCGCGATCTCGACGCGCCGGCGCTCGCCGCCCGACAGCGCCGGCGCCGGCGAGTCGCGCAGCTTGTCGATCGCGAGGTCGCGCAGCAGACCGTCGAGCAGCTCTTCGATCAGCGCCGGGCGCAGGGCGCGGCCGTCGGCGCCCAGCTGCAGCTCGAGCACGGCGCGGATGTTCTCCTCGACCGTCAGCTTGCGGAAGATCGACGCTTCCTGCGGCAGGTAGGACAGGCCCAGACGGGAGCGGCGGTGGATGGGCAGGTTCTGCACCGCCTGGCCATCGATCTGGATCTCGCCGCGGTCGGCACGCACCAGGCCCACGACCATGTAGAAGGTGGTGGTCTTGCCGGCGCCGTTGGGGCCCAGCAGGCCCACGATCTCGCCCGCGCCGACCGCCAGGTGCACGTCCTTGACGACCATGCGCGGGCCATAGCTCTTCTGCAGGTGCGCGGCCTCGAGCCGGCTGGTGACGGCGAGCGCGGCGGCGTCCATCAGCGCTTGTCCTGCAGGCTGCGGCTGGGTGTCAGCGGGCCCTGCACCAACGGTGCCGACGCGGCCTCGGCGCGCGGGCTCAGCACGGCGCGCATGCGGCCGGCAGGGTTGGTGGCGCTGCTGGCGCCGCCCTCGACCCGGAAGACTTCGGCCGCGTTGTCCCAGACGATGGTGGCGCCGGTGATCTCGTCGGCAACGGCGCCGCCGCGCAGGCGCCGCGCGGCGCCGTTGCCGGTCAGGCGCAGGGTGTCGGCGCGGCCGTCGAAGTCGATGCGCTCGGCGGTGCCTTCGACGACCTCGTCGCCGCCCTCACGGCGCTGGCGCCAGCTGGCCGGCCGCGCCGCGCTGCCGAGTGCGCTGGCGACGCGGTAGCCGTCGGGCAGCTCGCGCATCTCGATGCGGTCGGCGCGCAGCACCAGGCTGCCCTGCGAGACCACGGCATTGCCGACGAGCACGATGACGTTGTGCTGCAGGTCGATGCTGCCGGGCTGGTCGGCCTCGATGACCCAGTTCTTGTTGCGGTCGGCCTTCTCGGCGAGCACGCCACCGGCGGCCACGGCAAGGGCGGCGGCGAGCAGACTGGGCGCGAAGCGCAAAGGGGTCATCATCTTTCGGCACGAAACTTGCAGAAATTTTATCCGCAAGCCGGGCCCGGGTGATGACGCAGTCGGCAAATAGGGCCGCTTTTTGGCAGCGGCGCGACGCCTTGGTCAGGCGCCTTGACGTGTCCGCTGGATCAGGTAGTCGGCGACGACCAGCGCCCGCTCGTGCGAGCCGTCCACCGCGCCTTCGACGGTGTAGCGGCCCTGCACGCCGAGGGTCGGCACACCGCTGATCTTGTACCCGCCGAGCAAGGTGGACGCGCGGTTGACCTTGGTGTTCACGGCAAAGGACTTCAGGGCCTGGTCCAGCTTTCCACCATCCACGCCCTCGGAGACCAGGAACTTCGTCACCTCGGCTTCGCTGATCATGGGCAGGTGCTGGACGTGCATGGCCGCGAAGAGCTTGACGTGCATCGCCTCGCGCTGGCCGATCTCTTCGAGTGCGTAAAAGACCTTGGGCACCCAGGTGCGCCCGGCCACGAAACCCACCGGCACAGGATGGAAGTAGACGTCGGCCGGCAGGCGCTTGATCCAGGGTTCGAGCACGGGCTCGAAGGCATAGCAGTGCGGGCAGGCGTAAGAGAAGAACTCGATGACCTCGACCTTCTTCGATGCCGGCACCGTGGGCGCCACAGGCGGGCTCAGGCGCGCGTACTGCTGGCCTTCCACGGGCGCCCCCCCCTGCGCGCGTGCCGCGCCGATGACGGCCAGGCCCAGGCCCGCGCCGGCCAGTTGCAGGGAAAAGTCGCGCCGTTTCATGTTCTTCCTTTCGAGGTGGAGGGTGGCAACCGGGTGGACCCGGTCGCGGTCGGCGAGTTCCGGGTCAAGGCTTCTCGACGCGCACGATCTGCGCCTCGATGGACTGTTCCTGCAGCTTGCCCTGCAACGCGTCGGCCTCTTCGCGGCTGGCGTAGGGGCCCAGGCGCACGCGGTAGACGGTGCGCCCGGCCTGCTCGCGCTCGCTGACCCGGGCGGCCTGGCCGATGAGGGCCAGCCGCGCGCGCTGCTGGTCGGCGTCCTCGCTGCGCGTGTAGGCGCCGGCCTGGACGAAGTAGATGAAGGGCTCGGCCGGGGGCACGGCGGCACCGGACAGGATGGCCGCCGGGTCGCGCGCCGCAGGGCGCGCGGCGGGCACCGGGGCGGCTG
>CAIWPS010000379.1 GCA_903914615.1 uncultured beta proteobacterium
GGCGAGGAAGGGCGACAGCAGGTGCCCCTCGAGATGGTGGATGCCCAGAGCCGGCCTGCCCAGCGCCGCCGCCAGCGCCACCGCCACGCCGGCACCGACCAGCAGCGCGCCGGCCAGCCCGGGGCCGCGCGTGTAGGCGACAAGGTCGACTTCGTGCAGTTCGCAGCCTGCCTGCTGCAGGACCTGGCGCGCCAGCGGCAGCACGCGGCGGATGTGGTCGCGCGAGGCCAGTTCGGGCACCACGCCGCCGTAGGCTGCGTGCATGTCCACCTGGCTGTGCAGCGCCTCGGCGAGCAGCTGCGGCACGGCCCCCGGCGAGGTCTGCACGAGCGCCACGCCGGTCTCGTCGCAGGAGGATTCGAAGCCCAGAACTTTCACCGGCTTGCAGTGTAGCGGCGCGCTTATTGCAAGCCGGAAAGGCATGCTCTCCGGCTCCGCCACCCGCATCGTCATCGTCGCCCCCGACAGCCAGGCGCACGACCCCGGCGACGAAGACGCGGCCATCGAGATGGAGCGTTCGCGCACCCTGCGCATCGGGCTGCTGGAAGCCGGCTGCAACATCGTCGCCGTGCTGCCCATCGACGCCTTCCTGCCCGACCGCCTGGCGCAGCTGCAGCCCGACATGATCATCGTCGATGCCCAGAGCCAGGCCCGCGACACCCTGGAGCATGTGGTGATGGCCACGCGCGATGCGCGCCGGCCCATCGTGCTCTTCACCGACGACAGCGACACCCGCCACGTGCGCGCCGCCATCGCCTCGGGCGTCACCGCCTATGTCGTGGCGGGGCTGGCGCCGGAGCGCGTGCGGCCGGTGCTGGAAGTGGCGCTGGCACGATTCGAGCACGAGCAGGCGCTGCGCACGGAGCTGGCCGAGGCGCGGGGCCAACTTGCCGAGCGCAAGGTCATCGACCGCGCCAAGGGCCTCTTGATGCAGCGCCACCAGATCGCGGAGCCCGAGGCCTACGCGCGCATCCGCAAGGCCGCCATGGACAAGGGCCTGAAGATGGCCGAGGTGGCGCAGCGCATCGTCGATGCCGCCGACCTGCTCATGTAGCGCACCAGCGCCGCGCGCTGCCGCTGCGCCTTGGTGCAAACCCGCGGACTGAAGAGCGCTTTCTCCCCGCACGGCGCTGGCATGCCGTTTGCGTAGTCGTAGGCAGAGAAAGATCAGAGTCGATCTTTCGCCAGCGTCGGTTGCTGCGCATCGTCTGCGCAGGGCCGGCGGGACAAAGGCGTCCTCACCACGCGTGCCCTGCCCGGCGCGCCGACGTGCGGACGCCTTTGCATTTGTTGGCCTACCTCTTGCCCCCGCCATGAAACCACACACCTCAGGACGCATCGACATGGGACGCCGCACGATCGTCAAGGCCGCTGCGGCCACCACCGCCGCCGGGCTCGTGCCCGGGCTGCAGGCGGCGGTGCACGCCGCCGGCAGCGACAAGCCCGAGAAGGAGGAAGTGAAGATAGGCTTCATCCCCCTCACCGACTGCGCCAGCGTCGTCATGGCCAGCGTGCTGGGCTTCGACAAGAAGCATGGCGTGAAGATCGTGCCGAGCAAGGAAGCCAGCTGGGCCGGCGTGCGCGACAAGCTGGTCAACGGCGAACTGGACATGGCCCATGTGCTGTACGGGCTGGTCTACGGCGTGCACCTGGGCGTGGGCGGGCCGAAGAAGGACATGGCCGTGCTGATGACCATCAACAACAACGGCCAGGGCCTGACGGTCTCCAGGAAGCTGGCCGAGCAGGGCGCCGTCGACGGCGCCGGCCTGGCCAAGGTGATGGCGGCGAACAAGCGCGAATACACCTTTGCCCAGACCTTCCCCACCGGCACCCACGCCATGTGGCTGTACTACTGGCTGGCCACCTACGGCGTGAACCCGATGAAGGACGCCAAGGTCATCACCGTGCCGCCGCCACAGATGGTGGCCAACATGCGCGTGGGCAACATGGACGGCTTCAGCGTCGGCGAGCCCTGGAACCACCGCGCCATCATCGACGGCATCGGCGTCTCGGCGGCAACCAGCCAGGACGTCTGGAAGGACCACCCCGAGAAGGTGCTGGGCACCACCGGCGAGTTCGTCAAGAAGTATCCCAACACGGCGCGCGCCGTCGTCATGGCCGTGCTCGAGGCCAGCCAGTGGATAGACGCCAGCCTGCAGAACAAGATGAAGATGGCCGAGACCATCGCCGACAAGAGCTACGTCAATACCAGCGTCGACGCCATCAACCAGCGCATCCTGGGCCGCTACCAGAACGGACTGGGCAAGACCTGGGACGACCCGAACTCGATGAAGTTCTTCAACGACGGCCTGGTCAACTTCCCCTACCTGTCCGACGGCATGTGGTTCCTCACCCAGCACAAGCGCTGGGGACTGCTGAAGGAGCACCCCGACTACCTGGGCGTCGCGAAGCAGATCAACCAGATCGCGCTCTACAAGGAAGCCGCAGGCGCCCTGAAAGTGAGCGTGCCCAAGAGCGAGATGCGCAGCAGCAAGCTCATCGACGGCGTGGTCTGGGACGGCAAGGACCCGGCCCGCTATGCCGACGCTTTCAAGATCAGGGCCTGAAGGAGCACCCACCATGGTCGCCGCCGTCTTCCACTCGCCGCGCGATGCGGTGCCGGCCGCCGCGGCCGATGCCCGCCCGGCGCCGCCCGTGGCGCCTGCCTCGGCGGCGTCAGCCAAGGCGCCGCGCCTGCCCTTCGACTGGCGCGCCCTCTGGCTGGCCGTGCTGCCGCCGGTCATCGGGCTGGCGCTGCTGGTCGGCATCTGGGGCCTGCTGACTTTCAACAGCACGACCTTCCCGACGCCGGCCGCCACCTTCGTGTCGGCCGTGCAGCTCTTCGCCGACCCGTTCTACAGCAAGGGCCCGAACGACCAGGGCATAGGCTGGAACGTGCTGTTCTCGCTGGAACGCGTGGCGGTGGGCTTCGGCCTCGCGGCGCTGGTCGGCATTCCCACCGGCTTCCTCATCGGCCGCTTCGCCTTCCTCAACCGCATGGTCAATCCGCTCGTCAGCCTGCTGCGGCCGGTGTCGCCGCTGGCCTGGCTGCCCATCGGCCTCCTGGTCTTCAAGGCCGCCAACCCGGCCGCCATCTGGACCATCTTCATCTGCAGCATCTGGCCGATGATCATCAACACCGCGGTCGGCGTGCAGCGTGTGCCCGAGGATTACCTGAACGTCGCCCGCGTGCTGAACCTCAGCGAGTGGAAGGTGATGACGCGCATCCTCTTCCCCGCCGTGCTGCCCTACATGCTCACCGGCGTGCGACTGAGCGTCGGCACGGCCTGGCTGGTGATCGTGGCCGCCGAGATGCTCACCGGCGGCGTCGGCATCGGCTTCTGGGTCTGGGACGAGTGGAACAACCTCAACGTCAAGCACATCATCGTCGCCATCTTCGTCATCGGCATCGTCGGGCTGCTGCTCGAACAGCTGCTGGTCTCCATCGCCCAGAGGTTCAGCTATGACGACTGAGAACGACCCCGACTTCATCAAGGTCGAGAGCGTCGAGATGGTGTTCGAGACCCGCAAGGGCCGCTTCCACGCGCTGCGCGAGATCGACCTCAGCGTCGCCCGGGGCGAGTTCGTCACCCTCATCGGCCACTCGGGCTGCGGCAAGAGCACCCTGCTCAACCTCATCGCCGGGCTCACGCGCCCCAGCAGCGGCGTGCTGCTGTGCGACCGCCGCGAGATCGCCGCCCCCGGCCCCGAGCGCGCAGTGGTGTTCCAGAACCACTCGCTGCTGCCCTGGCTGAGCTGCGCCGAGAACGTGTACCTGGCCGTCGAGCGCGTCTTCGGCGCGCGCGAGGCCAAGGCCCGGCTGCACGAGCGCACCGAAGCCGCGCTGGCCCTGGTCGGCATGAGCCACGCGCTCACCAAGCGGCCGCACGAGATCAGCGGCGGCATGAAGCAGCGCGTGGGCATCGCGCGCGCACTGGCCATGGAGCCCAAGGTGCTGCTGATGGACGAGCCCTTCGGCGCGCTGGACGCCCTGACCCGCGCCCGGCTGCAGGACGAGCTGCTGAAGATCGTGCAGCGTACGCACAGCACGGTGGTGATGGTGACCCACGACGTCGACGAGGCCGTGCTGCTGTCCGACCGCATCGTGATGATGACCAACGGCCCGGCTGCGACCATCGGCGAGATCCTGCGCGTCGACCTGCCACGCCCGCGGCATCGCGTCGAACTGGCCGAGGACCGCAGCTACGTGCAATGCCGCAAGGCGGTGCTGGACTTCCTCTACACGCGGCAAGGCCACGTGGAGCCGGCGGCCGCGTGAACACCTTCATCAAGGCCGCCGAGTTCTGGCTGCCCAGCGCCGACCGCAGCCTGCTCGAATACGGTGGCGGCCTGTACGGCCCCTCGTCGCGCATGGCGCGCATCAGCCGCGAGATGTGCTTCGGCCGCGGCGAAGGCCTGCCCGGCCGCGCCTGGGACAGTGGCGCGCCCGTGGTGCTGCACGCATTCGAAGGCAGCTACTTCAAGCGCACCGAGGCGGCCAAGGCCGACGGCCTGACCTGCGGCATCGCGCTGCCCATCTTCCTGGGCGACTACCTCAGCTCGGTCGTGGTGCTGTTCTGCGGCGACGACGAGGCCCACGCCGGCGCCATCGAGGTCTGGCACAACGACCCGCAGCGATCGAAGGACATGGTGCTTGCCGACGGCCACTACGGCCGCACCGCCGACACCTTCGAGTACATCTCGCGCCGCACCAGCTTCCGCGTCGGCACCGGGCTGCCCGGGCTGGCCTGGGAACAGCGCGCGCCGGTGTTCCTTCCCGATCTGGGGCGCGGCGCCGGCTTCCTGCGCAGCGACAGTGCGGTCAAGGTGGGCATCAACCGCGGATTCGCCCTGCCCTGCGCCACGCCGGGGCGTGACCAGTACGTGCTGGCCTTCCTGTCGGCGCTGGACACGCCGATCGCGCGCCGGGTCGAGATCTGGCGCCCGCATGCCGAGGGCAGCGCGCTGCAGCTGCAGGCCGGATTCTGCGAAGCCACCGGCCTGCTCACCGACCGCAGCGACACCCTGCAGCGCGGCCAGGGCAGCATCGGCCGCTGCTGGCTCAGCGGCTTGCCCGGCATGAGCACCGAGCTGGCGAGCGAGCCCGGGCCGGCAGCCGGGCTGACCGGTCTGCGCGCGCTGGCCGTGCTGCCGGTGCTGGAAGGTGGGCGCTTCGTCGCCGCCGTCGCCCTCTACCTCTAGTCGCGGGGGCGACCGCGAAAGCGGGCACGCGGTTTGCATTCATTCACGTCGACACTGCATGTGGGTGTCTGTCTATCTCCTCAGCAGGGCAAGAGCCCTAGTCCAACCTCCCCGTCTCGCGACGGGGAGGTCTTTTTTTTGGTGCAGCCGGTGCAGCCTGGTGCACGCCGTGGCCCGGCGCGGGGCGGCCCTGGCTACCATTCCGACCTCGTGCCGACCCAGCGCACCAGCCCAAGGAGCCTGAAGATGACCGACCCGACCCGCCGCATCCTCGCCTGTGCAGCCCTGGCGCTGTGCGCCGCCGCGCCGACCTTCGCGCAGTCGACCCTGGACAAGGTGAAGGACAGCGGCTCCATCACGCTGTCCTACCGCGAGGCCTCGATCCCGTTCTCCTACCTCGACGACAAGGCACAGCCGGTGGGCTTCGGTGTCGACATCTGCGACCGCATCGTCGACGAGGTGAAGAAGGCCACCGGGCGCGCCGACCTGAAGGTGCAGCGCCAGGCGGTGACTTCGGCCAACCGCATCCCGCTGCTCGTCAACGGCACCATCGACCTCGAATGCGGGTCCACCACCAACAACAGCGACCGCGCCAAGCAGGTGGCCTTCGCCATCAACTACTTCTACACCGGGACGCGTTTCCTGGTGAAGGCCGATTCGGGGATCAAGGGCCTGGCGGACCTGAACAACAAGGTCCTGGTCAGCACCACCGGCACGACCAACTTCCGCATCCTGCGCAACCTCATCACCGAGCAGAAGCTGCCCATCGAGCTGATCGGCGCCAAGGACCACTCGGAATCGGCACTGCTGGTCGAGAGCGGCCGCGCCGCCGCCTTCGGCATGGACGACATCCTGCTCTACGGCCTGCGCGCCAGCGCGCTGAACCCGGCCTCGCTGGCCGTCGTCGGCGACCCCATCCAGGTCGAGCCCTACGCCATCATGCTGCGCAAGGACGACCCGGCCTTCAAGAAGCTCGTCGACGGCGTGTTGGCGTCGCTGATCAGGAGCGGCGACTTCGAGAAGCTCTACCGCAAGTGGTTCCAGTCGCCGATCCCGCCCAAGGGCATCAACCTGAACGCACCGATGGGCAAGGAACTCACCGACAACCTCAAGGCCCTGTCCGACAAGCCGGCGACCTGAGCTCAGTGCTTTTCGCGGGCGTGGTTGATCGAGTACTTCGGAATCTCGATCGTCACGTCCTCGTCGGACAGGATGGCCTGGCACGACAGCCGCGACGTGGGCGTCAGGCCCCAGGCGCGGTCGAGCAGGTCTTCCTCGCTCTCGTCCATCTCGCCCAGCGAGTCGAAGCCCGCCTTCACGATGACGTGGCAGGTGGTGCAGGCGCAGCTCATCTCGCAGGCATGCTCGATGGCGATGCCGTTCTCCAGCAGCGCCTCGCAGACCGAGGTGCCGGCAGGGGCCTCGATGGTGTCGCCCTGGGGGCAGTAGTCGGCGTGCGGCAGGATGCGGATGATGGGCATGAAAGGGTGGGACCTCAGACTTCTTCGAGCCGGCGGCCGGCCAGCGCCTGCCGTATGCCCTGGTTCATGCGCGCGGCGGCGAAGGCCTCGGTGCCTTCGGCCAGCGCCTTGACGGCAGCCTCCACCGCCGTGGCGTCCAGGCCTTCGGCGCCGGCTTCGGCCTGCGCCACCAGCGCCTCGATCTGCGCGCGCTCGTTCGCATCCAGCAGCGCGCCGTCCGCGGCCAGGGCGGCGCGCGTGGCCAGGGCCATGCGGCGCGCTTCGACCTGCGCCTCGCGCAGCGCGCGGGCCTGCATGTCGTCCTCGGCATGGGCGAAGCCGTCCTGCAGCATGCGCGCGATGTCTTCGTCGGCCAGCCCGTAGCTGGGCTTGACCGTCACCGCCGCCTCCACGCCCGAGCCCAGCTCGCGCGCCGAGACGCTGAGCAGACCATCGGCATCGACCTGGAAGGTGACGCGGATGCGCGCCGCCCCGGCCGCCATGGGCGGGATGCCGCGCAGCTCGAAGCGGGCCAGCGAACGGCATTCGCTGACGAGGTCGCGCTCGCCCTGCACGACGTGGATGGCCATCGCCGTCTGGCCGTCCTGATAGGTGGTGAATTCCTGCGCCTTGGCCACCGGGATGGTGGTGTTGCGCTCGATCACGCGTTCGACCAGGCCGCCCATCGTCTCCAGCCCCAGCGAGAGCGCGATCACGTCCAGCAGCAGCAGCTCGCCGCTGCCGGCGTTGCCGGCCAGGGCATGGGCCTGGATCGCGGCGCCCAGTGCCACCACCTCGTCCGGGTTGACGTCGGTCAGCACCTCGCGGCAGAAGAGCTCGCTCACTGCCGCGCGCACCAGCGGCATGCGCGTGCTGCCGCCGACCATGACCACGCCCTGCACCTCGGCGCGCGCCGCCTTGGCGTCGCGCAGCACCTTGCGCACGGCCGCCAGGGTGCGGTCGATGAAGGGGCGGGCCAGGGCTTCGAGTTCGGCCCGCGGCACCACGACCGCGAGTTCGCGGCCGCCGATGCTGGCCTGCCAGGTGGCGGCGTCGCCGTCGCTCAGCGCTTCCTTGACGGCGCGCGCGGCGACGGTCGCGGCACGCTTGTCCTGCGCCGTAGCGGCCAGCGCACCGGCCTGCGCCAGCGCCCAGTCGGCCAGCGCCTGGTCGATGTCGTCGCCACCCAGTGCAGCGTCGCCGCCCGTGGCCACGACCTCGAAGACGCCCTGCGTCAGGCGCAGCAGGCTGATGTCGAAGGTACCGCCGCCGAGGTCGTAGACGGCGTACAGGCCCTCGCTGGCATGGTCCAGGCCGTAGGCCACCGCCGCGGCCGTGGGCTCGCTGATCAGGCGCAGCACGTTCAGCCCGGCCAGCTGCGCGGCGTCCTTGGTGGCCTGGCGCTGCGCATCGTCGAAGTAGGCAGGCACGGTGATGACGGCACCGAAGAGCTCATCGTCGAAGCTGTCCTCGGCGCGCTGGCGCAGGCTGGCCAGGATCTCGGCCGAGACCTCGACCGGCGTCTTGTCGCCGTCGCGCGTGGCCAGCGCCACCATGCCGGCGCCGTCGACGAAGCGGTAGGGCAGCTTGTCGCGGCCGCCGATGTCGTCGCGCCGGCGGCCCATGAAGCGCTTGGCCGAGGCGATGGTGTTCTCGGCATCGTCGGCCTGCGCGGCGCGGGCATCGAAGCCGATCTGGCGCCGCCCGCCTTCGAGGTAGCGCACCACCGAAGGCAGGAGCACGCGGCCCTGGGCGTCGGGCAGGCATTCGGGCACGCCATGGCGCACCGCAGCGACCAGCGAGTGCGTGGTGCCCAGGTCGATGCCGACGGCGATGCGCCGCTGGTGCGGGTCGGGCGCCTGCCCGGGTTCGGAAATCTGCAGCAGGGCCATCGTGGTCGGGCAATCTCAGCGGGTGGCGTCCAGGGTGTCGAGGCGACGCTCGATGTCCTGGCGGAAGCGCGCCACGAACATCAGCGCGCGCACCTGGGCGGCGGCAGCGGCGGTGTCGTGACGCTCGTCGAGCAGGGTCGTCAGCGCCGCCAGCAGCGCCTGCTCCTCGGCGGCGATTTCGGCGTCGACGCGCTCGACCTCGGCAACATCGGCAGCGTCTTCCAGGCGCTCGCGCCAGGCCATCTGCTGCATCAGGAAGGCCGCCGGCATGGCCGTGTTGCGCTCGGCATCGACGGCCACGCCGCGCAGTTCGCACAGGCAGGCGGCGCGGCTGAGCGGGTCTTTCAGGCGCTGGTAGGCCTCGTTCACGCGCACGGCCCATTGCATCGCCAGGCGCTGCGCCGCCGCGCCTTCGGACGCGAAGCGGTCGGGGTGCACCTGCGCCTGCAGTTCACGCCGGCGGGCGTCGAGGTCGGCACGGTCCAGTGCCTGCTGCTGCGGCAGGCCGAACAGCGTGAAGTCGTCGTCGGAGAGTTTCATGGCACCGGGGTCGGTGACGGGCGGGTTCAGACGCGGAACGACTCTCCGCAGCCGCAGCGGTCTTTCTCGCGCGGGTTGTGGAACTTGAAGCCCTCGTTGAGGCCTTCGCGCACGAAGTCGAGTTCGGTGCCGTCGATGTAGGGCAGGCTCTTGGGGTCGACCAGCACCTTCACGCCCTGGTGCTCGAAGACCAGGTCCTCGGGCGCGATCTCGTCGGCGTACTCGAGCTTGTAGGCCAGGCCCGAGCAGCCGGTGGTCTTCACGCCCAGGCGCACGCCCACGCCCTTGCCGCGCCGGCCGAGGTAGCGCGTGACATGCCGCGCCGCGGCTTCGGTGAGAGTGACCGCCATGTCCAGGTCAGTGGGTGCTGGCGGCCTGGCCCTGCGTCTGGGCATGCTTGGACTTGTAGTCCTGCACGGCCGCCTTGATCGCATCCTCGGCCAGGATCGAGCAGTGGATCTTGACCGGCGGCAAGGCCAGTTCTTCGGCGATCTGCGTGTTCTTGATCGTCACCGCCTCGTCCAGCGTCTTGCCCTTGACCCACTCGGTGACGAGCGAGCTGGAAGCGATGGCCGAACCGCAGCCGTAGGTCTTGAAACGCGCGTCCTCGATCAGGCCGGTGACGGGGTTGACCTTGATCTGCAGCTTCATCACGTCGCCGCAGGCCGGCGCGCCGACCATGCCGGTGCCGATGCTGTCGTCGCCCTTGTCGAAGCTGCCGACGTTGCGCGGGTGTTCGTAGTGCTCGATGACTTTTTCGCTGTAGGCCATGGTGATCTTCCTTGTTCCTGCTCGAATCTTCCGGGCGTGGGCTAGTGCGCCGCCCACTGGATGGTGCTGATGTCGATGCCGTCCTTGTACATCTCCCACAGCGGGGAGAGGTCGCGCAGCTTGGCGACGCGGTCTTGCAGGGTGCTGACCGCGTAGTCGATCTCTTCGACGGTGGTGAAGCGGCCGATCGTCATGCGCAGGCTGGAATGCGCCAGCTCGTCGCTGCGGCCCAGCGCACGCAGCACGTAGCTGGGCTCCAGGCTGGCGCTGGTGCAGGCCGAACCGGATGACACGGCGATGCCTTTCACGCCCATGATCAGCGACTCGCCCTCGACGAAGTTGAAGCTCGCGTTCAGGTTGTGCGGCACGCGCCGTTCGAGGTCGCCGTTGATGAAGACCTGCTCGATGCCGGAGATGCCCTTGAGCAGCCGCTGCTGCAGCATGCGGATGCGTTCGCTCTCGCTGCCCATCTCGGCCTTGGCGATCTCGAAGGCCACGCCCATGCCCACGCACTGGTGCGTGGGCAGCGTGCCGCTGCGCATGCCGCGCTCGTGGCCGCCGCCGTGCATCTGCGCTTCCAGCCGCACGCGCGGCTTGCGCCGCACGTACAGGGCGCCGATGCCCTTGGGGCCGTAGGTCTTGTGGCTGGCCAGGCTGAGCAGGTCGACGGGGAGCTTGTCCATGTCGATGAGCACCTTGCCGGTGGCCTGCGCGCCGTCGACGTGGAAGACGATGCCGCGCTCGCGGCACATCGCGCCGATGGCGGGGATGTCCTGGATGACGCCGATCTCGTTGTTGACCAGCATCACCGAAACGAGGATCGTGTCCTTGCGCAGCGCGTCGCGGAACTTGTCGAGATCGAGCAGGCCGTTTTCCTGCACGTCGAGGTAGGTCACCTCGAAGCCCTGGCGCTCGAGCTCGCGCATGGTGTCCAGCACCGCCTTGTGCTCGGTCTTCACCGTAATGAGGTGCTTGCCGCGCGAGCTGTAGAAATGCGCCGCGCCCTTGATCGCGAGGTTGTTGCTCTCGGTGGCGCCGCTGGTCCAGACGATCTCGCGCGGGTCGGCGTTGATCAGCGCCGCGACCTGCGCGCGTGACTTCTCCACCACCTCCTCGGCCTCCCACCCCCAGGCATGGCTGCGGCTGGCGGGATTGCCGAAATGCTCGCGCAACCAGGGAATCATGGCGTCGACCACGCGCGGGTCGCAGGGCGTCGTCGCGCCGTAGTCCATGTAGATCGGGAAGTGGGGCGTCATGGCAGTGCGGTGAGGTTCGGTTCGGGAAGAGACGCGGAGCTAGGCGCGGGCCTACTTGGAGAAGGCGTTGCCGAGGGCGAAGACGGAATTGGGCGCCGTGACCTTGATGGGCTTGACGACCGGCGCCGAGGAGATGGCGCGCTTGACCGGCGCGGCGTCGATGGACACGCCCTTGGCCAGCTGCTCGTCGACGAGCTTCTTCAGCGAGATCGAGTCGAGGTACTCGATCATCTTGGCGTTCAGGCTGGCCCACAGGTCGTGCGTCATGCAGCGGCCGGCGTCCTCGCCCATGCAGTTTTCCTTGCCGGCACAGCCGGTGGCGTCGATGGGTTCGTCGACGGCGACGATGATGTCGGCCACCGTGATCTCGGCCGCCGCACGGCCCAGCGAGTAGCCTCCGCCGGGGCCGCGGGTGCTTTCCACCAGCTCATGGCGGCGCAGCTTGCCGAACAGCTGCTCGAGGTACGACAGGGAGATCTGCTGGCGCTGGCTGATGGCCGCGAGGGCGACCGGGCCGGCGTTGGAACGCAGGGCAAGATCGATCATCGCCGTGACGGCAAAGCGGCCTTTGGTGGTGAGTCGCATCGGTGAGCCTCCGGAGCGCCGTGGCGCCCATGGTTACTGCGGTCCGAGGGGAACGCCCCGCCTCGTGGGCGGCACGCCGACCGGCTTGCGCCGGTGCCTGAGTAAACAAGTCAAGTATAGGCTAACCCGAGCTTTTTAGTCAAGCTTTGCGCCCCGCCGCGGAGCCTCGCCGCGTTGCAGCTGCAGCAGCACGCCGTCGCAGGCGTCCTCGACGAGGTCGAGCACGCGTTCGAACCCGGCCTCGGCACCGTAGTAGGGGTCGGGCACCTCGCGCACGTCGGCGTGGCGACGCGCATGGCCCATCAGCAGTTCGATGCGGGGTGCGCCGTCTGCGGGCGCATGTTCCTGCAGCCAGCGCACATTGTCCTCGTCCATCGCCAGCAGCCAGTCGAAGCCTGCGTAGTCCTGGGTCCGCACGGGGCGCGCGCGCAGGGGCGCGATGTCGTAGCCGCGGCGCGCCGCGACGCGGACCGAACGCGGGTCCGGTGGCTCGCCGGTGTGGTAGCCATGGGTGCCGGCCGAGTCCACCAGCACCCGGCCCCCCAGCCCGGCCCGCTGCAGCTTGGTCCGCAGCACGCCTTCGGCAATGGGCGAACGGCAGATGTTGCCCATGCAGACCATCAGAACCCGGGTCGCGAAGGCGTCGTCGCCGGCCATCGGCGCCGACGGCGCCTGACCCTGCAGCCAGCGCTTGATCCGCGGCATCACGCGCCGGCCCCCCGCACCGGGATCAGCGGCACCACGTCATGCCCGCTGCCCCCGAAGGCCTGTTCGCGCAGCAGCGCCAGCTGGTCGCGCACGCGGGCCGCCTTCTCGAACTCGAGGTTGCGCGCGTGTTCCAGCATCTGCTTCTCGAGCAGCTTGATGCGCTTGCCCAGGTCCTTCTCCGACATCGCCTCGACCTCGGCCGCAGCCTGCGCCGCCTTCAGATCGTCCTTGGCCGACTTGTCGGACACCGCGCCGTCGATCATGTCGCGGATGCGGGTGGACACGCTGCGCGGCGTGATGCCCTGCGCCAGGTTGTGCGCGATCTGCTTGTTGCGCCGGCGCTCGGTCTCGCCGATGGCCGCCTTCATCGAGTCGGTGACCCTGTCGGCATAAAGGATGGCGCGGCCGTTGAGGTTGCGGGCGGCGCGGCCGATGGTCTGGATGAGGCTGCGTTCGGAGCGCAGGAAGCCTTCCTTGTCGGCGTCCAGGATGGCCACCAGGCTGACCTCGGGCAGGTCCAGACCTTCGCGCAGCAGGTTGATGCCGACCAGCACGTCGAAGGTGCCCAGGCGCAGGTCGCGCAGGATCTCGACCCGCTCGACGGTGTCGATGTCGCTGTGCAGGTAGCGCACCTTGACGCCGTTGTCGGAAAGGTACTCGGTCAGCTGCTCGGCCATGCGCTTGGTCAGCGTGGTGATGAGCACCCGCTCGCCGATCTTCACGCGCTCGCGGATCTCCTGCAGCACGTCGTCGACCTGGGTCGCGGCCGGGCGCACCTCGACCTCGGGATCGACGAGGCCGGTCGGCCGCACGACCTGCTCGACGACCTGCCCGGCGTGCTGCTTCTCCCAGTCGGCCGGCGTGGCCGAGACGAAGACCGCCTGGCGCATCTTGCGCTCGAACTCCTCAAACTTCAGAGGCCGGTTGTCCAGCGCGCTGGGCAGGCGGAAGCCGTACTCCACCAGTGTCGTCTTGCGCGCCCGGTCGCCGTTGTACATGCCGCCGAACTGTCCGATCAGCACATGGCTCTCGTCGAGGAACATCAGAGCGTCGGACGCGAGATAGTCCACCAGCGTCGGCGGCGGCTCGCCGGGCTGCGCGCCCGAGAGGTGGCGGGTGTAGTTCTCGATGCCCTTGCAGTGCCCCACCTCCTGCAGCATCTCGAGGTCGAAGCGCGTGCGCTGCTCCAGGCGCTGCGCCTCGACCAGCTTGCCGCCCTTCACCAGTTCGTCCAGCCGCGTGCGCAGCTCGTCCTTGATGGTGGCGATGGCCTCGACCACGCGTTCGCGCGGCGTCACGTAGTGGCTGCTCGGGTAGACCGTGAAGCGCGGGATCTTCTGCCGCACGCGGCCGGTCAGCGGGTCCAGCAGCTGCAGGGTCTCGACCTCGTCGTCGAAGAGCTCGATGCGCAGCGCCAGCTCGCTGTGCTCGGCGGGGAAGACGTCGATGGTGTCGCCGCGGACGCGGAAGGATCCGCGCGAGAAGTCGATCTCGTTGCGCTTGTACTGCATGCGGATGAGCTGGGCGATGACGTCGCGCTGGCTCATCTTGTCGCCCACGCGCAGCGTCATCACCATCTTGTGATAGTCGGCCGGGTTGCCGATGCCGTAGATGGCGCTGACGCTGGCGACGATGATCGTGTCGCGCCGTTCCAGCAGGCTCTTCGTCGCGCTCAGCCGCATCTGTTCGATGTGCTCGTTGATGGCGCTGTCCTTCTCGATGAACAGGTCGCGCTGCGGCACGTAGGCCTCGGGCTGGTAGTAGTCGTAGTAGCTGACGAAGTACTCCACCGCGTTGCGCGGGAAGAAATCGCGGAACTCGCTGTACAGCTGCGCCGCCAGCGTCTTGTTGGGCGCGAAGACGATGGCCGGCCGGCCCAGGCGGGCGATGACGTTGGCCATCGTGAAGGTCTTGCCCGAGCCGGTCACGCCCAGCAGCGTCTGGTAGGCCAGGCCGTCGTTGATGCCCTCGACAAGCTGCGCGATGGCCGCCGGCTGGTCGCCTGCGGGGGCGTAGGGCTGGCAGAGCTGGAAGGGCGAGCCGGGGAAGCTCACGAACTCGCCGTGCACGGGCTCGGCCGGGACTTCGGAGGCGGCAGCGGCTTCGGCAAGCGCATTCATGCAGGTTTTCCCGGGGGCTGGCAATCTAGAATCGGCGGCGCGTGTCCCTGCAGGCGCAGGAACCGACCAACCCGCGAGCGTAGCGCAGCGCGCCCGCCACCGCAGGCCGCCGCGCCCGGCCTCCCGACACACCGCCCTCAGGAACCCCCATGTCCGCCTCCCTCTTCGCCACCGTCGAGCTCGCCCCGCGCGACCCCATCCTGGGTCTGACCGAGCAGTACAACGCCGACACCAACCCGCACAAGATCAACCTCGGCGTCGGGGTCTACTTCGACGACCAGGGCAAGCTGCCGGTGCTGCGCTGCGTCGCCGCCGCCGAGCACCAGCTTCTGGAGACGCCCAAGGCCAAGAA
The DNA here is from genome assembly GCA_903914615.1 of uncultured beta proteobacterium. Taxonomy (GTDB): domain Bacteria; phylum Pseudomonadota; class Gammaproteobacteria; order Burkholderiales; family Burkholderiaceae_C; genus Rubrivivax. Next base: position 14,887 of record CAIWPS010000379.1, read on the forward strand.
CTACCTGCCCATCGACGGCATCGCAGCCTACGACAAGGCGGTGCAGGGCCTCGTCTTCGGTGCCGACAGCGCGGCCGTGAAGACCGGCCGCGTCGCCACCGTGCAGGCCCTGGGCGGCACGGGCGGGCTCAAGGTCGGCGCCGACTTCCTGCGCAAGCTGCGACCCGGCGTGCGCGTGCTGGTCAGCGACCCGACCTGGGACAACCACCGCGCGCTCTTCTCGCAGGCCGGCTTCGAGGTCGCGACCTACCCCTACTACGACGCCGCCACCCGCGGCGTGCGCTTCGCCGACCTGCTGGCCACCCTGGGCGCCGCCGCACCGGGCACCATCGTCGTGCTCCATGCCTGCTGCCACAACCCGACCGGCTGCGACCTCACGCCGGCACAGTGGCAGGCGCTGGCCACGGTCTGCACCGAGCGCGACCTCGTGCCCTTCCTCGACATGGCCTACCAGGGCTTCGGCGCAGGCATCGCCGAGGACGGCGCGCCGGTGCAGACCTTCCTGGCCACGGGCAAGTCCTTCTTCGTCTCGACCTCGTTTTCCAAGAGCTTCTCGCTCTACGGCGAGCGCGTCGGGGCACTCAGCGTCGTCTGCGGCAGCGCCGAGGAAGCGGCGCGGGTGCTGTCGCAGCTGAAGATCGTCATCCGCGCCAACTATTCCACCCCGCCGACCTTCGGCGCCCAGGTCGTGGCCACGGTGCTGACGACGCCGGCCCTGCGTGCGATGTGGGAAGAGGAACTGGCCGGCATGCGCGAGCGCATCCGCAGCACCCGCGCGGCCCTCGTGGCCGCGCTGCGCGCCGCCGGTGTCGCCGGCGACCTGGACTACATCACGCGGCAGAAGGGCATGTTCAGCTACTCCGGCCTGGCCCAGCCGCAGATGCAGCGCCTGCGCAGCGAATTCGGGGTCTACGGTCTGGACTCCGGGCGCATCTGCGTGGCCGCCATCAACAGCCGCAACATCGCCACCGTTGCAGCCGCACTGGCCAAAGTCATGTGAAGTCGACCTGTCGCGGCGGCGACAGGTGGCGCGAAATCAGAGTCGAATGCCGGTGTTTTCGCGCTACCACCGCGACGCCGGCTTGGGCACGATCCGTGGGTGATTTCCTCTAATTTTGCTGCACTGCAACAAAATAGGGGCTACATTTGAGGCAAGGCCAACGGGCCGGGCGCGCATCTCGCGGCCCGGCATCGCCAAGGCCACCACGGAGACGGCCATGCTTTACCACATCTACGAAACGCAGCGGGCGCTGATGTCGCCCTTCTCGGAGTTCGCCAGCGCCTCGGCCAAGCTCTACGACCACCCTCTTTCGCCGTTTGCGCACACGCCGCTGGCGCAGCGCGTCTCGGCCGGCTTCGACCTGCTGCACCGGCTGGCCAAGGAATACGAGAAGCCGCCGTTCGCCATCAACGCGGCCACGGTCGAAGGGGTCGAGATAGCGGTGCAGGAGCAGGTGGCCTTGCACAAGCCCTTCTGTCGCCTGCTGCGCTTCAAGCGCTTCACCGACAACCCGAAGGCGCTGGACCTGATGAAGTCGCAGCCCACCGTGCTGGTGGTGGCGCCGCTGTCGGGCCACCACTCGACGCTGCTGCGAGACACCGTGAAGAGCCTGCTGCAGACGCACAAGGTCTTCATCACCGACTGGACCGACGCGCGCATGGTGCCCCTGGACGCCGGCCCCTTCACGCTGGACGACTACGTCGAGTACGTGCAGGAATTCATCCGTCACATCGGACCGAACGTGCACGTGATCTCGGTCTGCCAACCCACCGTGCCGGTGCTGGCCGCCGTCTCGCTGATGGCCAGCCGCGGCGAGGCCACGCCGCTCACGATGACGATGATGGGCGGCCCCATCGACGCCCGCCGCAGCCCCACCGCCGTCAA
>CAIWPS010000380.1 GCA_903914615.1 uncultured beta proteobacterium
CGCAGGATTCTCCGCCAGCGGGCGTGATTTCCGCATCCACTGCGGCCGGGCGCCGCCTAAGCTGCGCCACTTCACCGGCCCGCCCGGTCTGCGAGGACGCCCGCATGAACACCCCCCGCCTGCCCTTCCCCTACCGCCCCGAGGCTGAAGCCGTGAGCGCGGCCCTGGCCGCGCTGCAGGGCCGCCTGGACTGGGCCGCCGTGCTCGCCGCCGCGCGCCCCTGGGTGCAGGCCGTGCGCGAGCAGCCGGCGCCCTTCTGGGCCATGGAGTCGCTGCTGCGCGAATACCCCATCAGCAGCGCCGGAGGCCTGGCGCTGATGCGCCTGGCCGAGGCCCTGCTGCGGGTGCCGGACGCCGAGACCGCGATCGCGCTCACCGCCGACCAGCTGGGGCGGGCCGACTTCGACGGGGCCGCCGAAGGCAGTCCACACAGGATGCTGGCGCAGCTCTCGGCCAGCGCCATCGCGCTGAGCAAGCGCTTCCTGCCGGAAGCGGAGAACCCGCCCGGCCTGCTGCAGCGCCTGGGCTCGCGCACCGTCGTCGCGGCCACGGTGCGCGCCCTGCAGCTGCTGGGGCGGCAGTTCGTGCTCGGGCGCACGATCCAGGAGGCGATGGCCGAGGCCGACGCGGCGCGCCGCGCCCAGCCGGTGCTTCGCTACAGCTACGACATGCTCGGCGAAGGTGCGCGCACCGAACAGGACGCCGAGCGCTACCTTGCAAGTTACCGGGGCGCCATCGAGGCCATCGCCCGCGGCCGCGTCGCGGCTTCCCCGATGGCCGCGGACGGCATCTCGATCAAGCTCAGCGCGCTCTTCTCGCGCTACGAGGACGCACAGCGCGGCCGCGTCTTCGCCGAGCTGCTGCCGCGCGTGCGCCAGCTCGTCGCGCTGGCCGCGCAGGCCAACCTGAACCTGACCATCGACGCCGAGGAGAGCGACCGCCTGGAACTGTCGCTGGACCTCTTCGAGACGCTGGCGCAGGAGATCGCGGCGCAGTGGCCGGCCTGGCAGGGCTTTGGCCTGGCGGTGCAGGCCTACCAGACGCGTTCGCTGGCCGTCGTCGACGAGGTGGCGCGCATCGCCCGCGCCCACGGCCTGCGCTTCATGGTGCGGCTGGTCAAGGGCGCGTACTGGGACGGCGAGGTCAAGCGGGCGCAGGAGGGCGGCCTGCCGGGCTACCCGGTCTACACCCACAAGCACCACACCGACATCGCCTACCTGGCCTGCGCCGAGCGGCTCATCGGCCACCACGCGGTGATCTACCCGCAGTTCGCCACCCACAACGCCGGCACCATCGCCGCCATCCTGCAGATGGCGCAGGCCGGCGGCGCGGCCTTCGAGCTGCAGCGGCTACACGGCATGGGCGAGGGCATCTACCGCGAGGTGTTGCGGGACGGCCGCGTGGCCTGCCGCGTCTACGCGCCGGTGGGCGAGCACCGCGACCTGCTGGCCTACCTGGTGCGCCGCCTGCTGGAGAACGGCGCCAATTCGTCCTTCGTGCACCAGCTGGCCGACGAGGCGGTGAGCGCCGAAGCGTTGCTGGCCTCGCCGCTGGCCGCCAGTGCCGAGCCCGGGCAGCCGCTGCCGCTGGCGCTGTACGGCGCCGCCCGGCCCAACTCGCGCGGCGCCGACCTGGCCTGCGCAGCGATGCTGGCGCCCCTGCAGGCGGCCGTGGCGGCAGCCCGCGTCGAGGCGGTGGCGGTGGCCACGGCTGCGGACGTCGATGCCGCGATGGCGAGCCTGCACGCCGGCTTCGCGCCCTGGAACGCGACGCCCCTGGCCGCGCGCGCGGCGCTGCTGCGGCGCGCCGCCGATGCCCTCGAAGGGCGACTGCCCGAGTTCTGCGGCCTGCTGGTGCAGGAGGCGGGCAAGACCCTGGGCGACTGCGTCGCCGAGGTGCGCGAGGCGGTGGACTTCTGCCGCTACTACGCCGACCAGGCCGAGCTGCGCCTGGGCGAGCAGGCGCTGCCCGGCCCCACCGGCGAGAGCAACGTGCTGCGCCTGCACGGCCGCGGCGTCTTCGTCTGCATCAGCCCCTGGAACTTCCCGCTGGCCATCTTCGCCGGCCAGGTGGTGGCGGCGCTGGTGGCCGGCAACACCGTGGCCGCCAAGCCGGCCGAGCAGACGCCGGTGGTGGCGCGGCGCTTCGTGGCGCTGCTGCACGAGGCCGGCGTGCCGGCCGACGCCCTGGCGGGGCTGCACGGCCCCGGCGAGACGGTGGGCGCGGCGCTGGTGGCCGACGCGCGCACGGCCGGCGTGTGCTTCACCGGCAGCACGGCGGTGGCGCGAATCATCAACCGCACGCTGGCGGCCAAGGACGGCGCCATCGTGCCGCTCATCGCCGAGACCGGCGGCATCAACGCCATGGTGGTGGACAGCACGGCGCTGCCCGAGCAGGTGGTCGACGCCGTCGTGCAGAGCGCCTTCCGCAGCGCCGGCCAGCGCTGCAGCGCGCTGCGCCTGCTGTGCGTGCACGAAGGCATCGCCGATGGCGTGATCGAGATGCTGCGCGGCGCCATGGCCGAGCTGCAGGTGGGCGACCCGGCCGAGCTGGCCACCGATGTCGGGCCGGTCATCGACGACGAGGCCCATGCCGGCATCACGGCGCAGGTGCAGCGCCTGCGGCGCGAGGCGCGCCTGCTCGGCGAAACCGAAGTGCGCTCGGCCTTCCCGCGCCTGGTGGCGCCGGTGGCCTTCGAGGTCGGCCGCATCGCCGACTTGCAGGCCGAGATCTTCGGCCCCGTGCTGCACGTGGTGCGCTGGGGCGGCGATGTCGGCGAGGTGGTGCGCCAGATCAATGCCCTGGGCTACGGCCTGACGCTGGGCATCCAGACCCGCATCGACAGCCGCGCCGCACGCATCGCCGACGGCGCGCGCATCGGCAACGTCTACGTCAACCGCAACATGATCGGCGCCGTCGTCGGCGTGCAGCCCTTCGGCGGCGAGGGCCTGAGCGGCACCGGGCCCAAGGCCGGCGGCCCGCACTACCTGTACCGCTTCTGCGCCGAGCAGACGGTGACGATCAACACCGCGGCCGCCGGCGGCAATGCCGAGCTGCTCGCCGGCCTGGGCTAATTCAGGTACATGCCCAGGTAGCGCCGGCCGCGGCTCACGGCGGCCGGGTCGGGGCAGACCTCGAACCACTCGACGAGCTGCTTGCGCGCCTGCTCGCGTGCGTCGGCCTTGTCGCGCAGCACGGTCTCGAGCAGCTGGTCGAAGGCGCCGGGCCAGTCGCCGGCGTGCGCCAGCAAGGCGGCCAGCGCGAAGCGCGACTCGAAGTCCCTGGGGTCGGCGGCGACCTTGGCGGCCAGCACGGCGGGGTCGCCGGCCGGGCGCAGCGTGGCCAGCTCGATGCGGCCCATCAACGCGGCGTAGCGATGGCCCAGCGCCTCGGCGGGCAGGGCGTCCAGCAGTTCCTGCGCCGCCGCCAGCTCGCCGCGCGCGATCAGGCGCTCGGCCAGGTCCAGCGTCGCTTCGGCATGGCCCGGCTCGTACTGCAAGGCCTCGCGCAGCAGCGCTTCGGCGAGCGTGGGTTCGGCAGCGGCGGCCTCCTCGCGCAGCTGGTCCACCGGCGAGGCCTGCGGCTGCAGGTGCTTGTCCAGGAAGGCCCGCACCTGGCCTTCGGGCAGCGCGCCCAGGAACTGGTCCACCGGCTGGCCGCCGACGAACAGCAGCACCAGCGGGATGCTGCGCATGCGCAGCGCGGCGGCGATCTGCGGCGCCTCGTCGGTGTTGAGCTTGGCGAGGACGAAGCGGCCGCCG
>CAIWPS010000381.1 GCA_903914615.1 uncultured beta proteobacterium
CGTAGGGCTGCAGCGCTGCGCGCTGCACCGCCTGCAGGCCGTCCGAAACGGCCTCGACCTGGGGCAGCGCGCTGCCCATCAGCGCCAGCGTCACCTCGCGGTTGACGGCGTCGTCGTCGACCACCAGCAGCCGCGCGCCGGCGAACTCCTGCAGCAGCCGCAGGTGCGCAGCACTGGACGCGAAGGGCACCGGCGCCGGCACGCGCTCGCCCTTGCGCAGGCGCGCCGTGAACCAGAAGGTGCTGCCCTGGCCGGGCCGGCTGCTGGCCCCGGCGTCGCCGCCCATCAGGCGCGCCAGCTGGCGCACGATGGCCAGGCCCAGGCCGGTGCCGCCGTACTGGCGGCTGGTCGAGCTGTCGGCCTGCTCGAAGGCCGTGAACAGCCGCGGCAACACCTCAGGCGCGATGCCGATGCCGGTGTCCTGGACCTCGAAGCGCAGCAGCGCGCCGGCGGCCGTCTCCTCGACGCATTCGGTGCGCACCGTCACCGCGCCGGCGGGCGTGAACTTGATGGCGTTGCCGACGTAGTTGAGCAGCGCCTGCTGCAGCCGCGCCGCGTCGCCGACGAGGCCGCGCGGCAAGGGCTGGGTGTCGACCTTCAGCGCCAGCTGCCTGGCCGCGGCGGCGCCCTGCAGCATCGACATCACGTTGGCGGTGATGCGCGGCACGCTCACCGCCACCTCGTCCAGGGCGAGGCGGCCGGACTCGATCTTGGACAGGTCGAGCACGGCGTTGATGAGCTCCAGCAGGTGCTGCGCCGCCAGTTCCAGCTGGGTCAGCCAGCCGGCCTGCTGCGGCGTCACCTGCGAACGGCGGATCAGGTAGGCCATGCCGGTGATGGCGCCCAGCGGCGTGCGGATCTCGTGCGACATGTTGGCCAGGAAGGCGCTCTTGGCGGCGTTCGCGGCCTCGGCCCTGCGCAGGCCGGTGATGTCGCGGATATTGCATTGCATCACCCGCACGCCGTCGCAGTCGTAGGCGTTGCTGACGAATTCGACGCTGATGAAGCTGCCGCAGCGCGTCTTCAGCGGCAGGTCGTCGTAGCGCACATAGCCTTGCGCCTGCAGCTCCGCGAACATCGCCTTGCAGCGTTCGACGTCGGCAAAGGCGCCCATCTCCCACAGCTTCTTGCCCAGCATCTCCGCATGCGTGTAGCCCAGCAGGTGCACGAGGTAGGGGTTGGCGTCTTCGATCTGCCCGGTGCCGGCGTCGATGACGAGGATGCCGTCCTGCGCCGCCTCGAAGAGCCGGCGGTAGCGCGTCTCCGAAGTGCGCAGCGCCGCGGCGACGGCTTCGGCCGCCGTGGCGGCGTCGGCCACGGGGCGCGGTGCAGGTGTCGGCAGCTGGCTCATCAGGCCTTGTAGCCGCCGCCGTGCGGCGGCGTCTGTTCGCTGCCGAACGGCTTCTCAGGCCAGGTGCCGGCGGTAGGTGCTGCAGTCCAGCGCGTAGCAGCTGCAGGCCGCGTGTTCGAGTCCGCTGCGGTCCAGCACCGTGAGCTCGCCGCGGTGGTAGGTGATCAGCCCGCGGCGCTGCAGGTCGCCCGCCGCCTGCGTCACGCCGACGCGGCGCACGCCCATCATGTAGGCCAGGAACTCGTGGGTGACGTGGAAGCGGTCGTGGTGCGCGCGGTCCTGGCTCATCAGCAGCCAGCGCGCCAGGCGCGGGCCGATGAGGTGGAAGCGCAGGCAGCCCGCGGCGCAGGAGGTCTGCGCCATCAGCACGTAGAGGTAGCGGTCGAGCAGCCGCCCCAGCGCCGGGCTGCGCGCCAGTTCGGCCTTGAACGCCGCCACGCCGACGCGCCAGCAGGCGCCCGGCCCCTGCACCAGCGCGCGCAGCGGCGACGTGGCCACACCCAGCGCCAGCTGGGCGCCGACCATGCCTTCGCGCCCGACCATGCCCACCTCCAGGCCGCTGTGGTGGTCGACGCTGGTGACCAGCGAGATGAAGCCCTCGGTAGGGAAGTAGACGTGCCGGGTGGGCGACTGCGCCTCGCAGAGCACCTCGCTGAGCGCCAGCTGCACGGGCTCGCACACCGCCAGCAGCGAGGCGCGCGCGCGCTGCGGCAGGCACTCGATCAGGTGGTTCTGGACTTCGCTCACGGACGGCTTTCGCTGCGGGGACGCGAGGAGCCTGCGTCCTAGCGCGTGACTTGTCGGTGCAGCAACGAACACATGACGTCGGCGCCTGTCAGGTCGCCGGCCGCGCCGGCAGCAGGCGGTCGTATTCCTTCTTCACCACGGCATAGCACTCGCAGGTGCGGGCTTCCAGCGCGGGCCGGTCGAGCACCGTGATGTGGCCGCGGGCGTAGCGGATGAGGCCCAGCCTCTGCAGCCGCAGCGCGCCTTCGGTGACGCCTTCGCGGCGCACGCCCAGCATGTTGGCGATGAGTTCCTGCGTCATCACCAGCTCGCTGCCGCCCAGGCGGTCCAGGCTCAGCAGCAGCCAGCGGCACAGCTGCTGGTCCAGCGTGTGGTGGCGGTTGCACACCGCCGTCTGCGCCATCTGCGTGATCAGCGCCTGGGTGTAGCGCAGCAGCAGGTGCATCACCGGGCCGGGCTTCTCGAATTCGGCCTTCACGGCGCGCGCGCTCAGGCGCCAGCCCTCGCCGGCGCTCTGCACCACGGCGCGGCTGGGCGTGGACTCGCCGCCCATGAAGAGCGAGATGCCGACCACGCCCTCGTTGCCGACGACGGCGATCTCGGCCGAGGCGCCGTCCTCCATCACGTAGAGCAGCGAGACGATGGCGGTGGTGGGGAAGTAGACATGGCCCAGGGCACGGCCCGACTCGTACATGACGTGGCCCAGCGGCAGGTCGACCCATTCCAGCAGCGGCTGCCAGCGCAGCCATTCGGTCTCGGGCAGGGCCGCGAGCAGGTGGTTCCTGCGCGCGTCGACGGGCATGGGCATGGCGGGCGGGTGACTGAAGGCAGTGCAGCGGGCACCCGGACTGGCGCTGCCTGCAACCGGCCGACTATAGGCAGGATGCGTGCCGCCGTATGTTCGTCAACGTACAGAGCGCCGCGAGGCGGCCGCAGCGCCTGCGCGGAGGCCGCGGTTCGCCAGCGTACAGACGGCGGCGGCAGCGGCGCCTACAACGGTGGCCACGGTGGCCGGCAGGCGGCCGCCCTCCCTTTCCGGCATTCGCCGAGGCATCCGATGACCTGCAAGCAAGGCCGGCGCGCGGCAGCGCGGGACACGGCATGGCCACGGCCCTAGCCCATGCGGACCACCGTCGATGAAGGCCTGATCGAAGGCCTGCCCTCCGCCCTGCGCCGCATGCTCGACGCCCACGCCGGCCCGCTGCTGGCGCCGGTGCGGGGCGAGATCTTCGGCCCCCAGCGCTACGCCCTGCATGCCCGCAGCCTGGGCCTGACGCACGAGGCCCGCCGCCTGCGCGGCGCCGACGCCAGCTTCTTCCCGCGGCTGCGCGACAACATCCGCATGCTGCGGCTGGCCCACGAGGCGCTGCTCGGGCAGGCCGCGGCGGGCGAGGACGCGAGCCCGGCTTCGCTGTGGCTGCTGGACAACTTCCACCTCATCGACGCCCAGCTGCTGGCCATCCACGAAGGGCTGCCGCGCAGCTTCTTCCGCGCCCTGCCGGTGCTGCGCGCCGAGCCGCTGGCCGGCCTGCCGCGCATCTACGGCCTGGCCTGGGACTTCGTGGCCCACACCGACAGCGCCTTTGACGAGGACCTGCTGGTGCAGGTGCTGTGCGCGTACCAGGAAACGCGCGAGCTGCGGCTGGCCGAGATGTGGGCGCTGCCGACGGCGCTGCGCGCCGTGCTGGTGGAGAACCTGCGCCGCCTGGCCGAGCGGCTGGCCACCTACCAGGCGGCGCGCGAGCTGGCCAACCGCTGCTGCGACGAGATCGACCGCGGCATGGTGCCGGCGCTGCAGCCGCTGCTCGACCGCGTCGTGCTGCGCGGCGCCGGCGCGGAATTCCTGTCGCAGCTGGGCCGGCGCCTGCTGGACCGCGCCGGCCCGGCGCCGCAGCGCCTGCCGGCCGAACTGCAGGGCTGGCTGGCCGAGGCCCTGCCGCAGCCGGGCCTGGTGCAGCAGCTGCAGAGCATGGAGCAGACCGCGGACAACCTGAGCGTGAGCAACGCCGTGGCCGCGCTGCGCGCGCTGGGCGACGCCGACTGGCCCGACATCGTCGGCCGCAGCAGCCCGCTGATGCGCGCCATGCTGGCCTGGCCGCCGTTCGCGGCCGAGCACCACAGCACCCGCGACGACACCCTGCACGCCATCGAGCGCCTGGCGCGGCGCAGCCGGCGCACCGAGATGCAGGTGGCGCAGGCGCTGCTGGGCCTGATGCGCAGCCACCCCGGCGACGACGACGCAGGCACCGTGGCCAGCCACTGGCTGCAGGGGCCGGGGCAGGCCCAGCTGGGCGCGGTGCTGGGCGTGGCCATGGCCTGGCAGCAGCCGCTGCGCCTGCTGCGCGCGCGCCTGGCGCTGCCGCTATACCTGGCCATCGGGGCCCTGGCCACCGCGACCCTGGTGGCGCTGGTGGTGCACGAGAGCCCGCCGCTGGCCTGGCCGATGGTGCTGCTGCTGGCCTGGCCGGCGGCCGAGGCGGCGATCGCGCTGCTGCACCGCCTGGTCGGCGAGTGGACGCCGCCGCAGCGCCTGCCGCGGCTGGCGCTGGCCGCCGGCATCCCGGCCGGGCACCGCGTGCTGGTCGTCATCCCGGCGCTGCTGAGCAGCGCCGCGGTGGTCGAGGCGCTGGCCCACCGCCTGCGCCTGCACTGGCTGGCCAATGCCGAGCCGATGGCGCAGTTCGCGCTGCTCAGCGACTGGCCCGACGCCGATGCCGCACGCTCGGCGCTCGACCCCGCGATGCTCGACGAGGCGGTGCGCCAGGTCGACGCGCTGAATGCCCTGCACCCGGTGGCGGCGGGGCCGCCGCGCTTCCTGCTGCTGCACCGGCGCCGCCGCTTCAGCCGGGGCGAGCGCCGCTGGATGGGCTGGGAACGCAAGCGCGGCAAGCTCGAACAGCTGGTGGCGCTGCTGGCCGCCGACCCGCTGGCGCCGGCCGAGGTGGCGGCCTTCGTCGACCTCGGCTCGCTCTCGGTGCCGGCGGCGGGCACGCGCTACATCGTCACGCTGGACAGCGACACCCAGCTGCCGCCGGGGCGCCTGCGCGAGCTCGTCGGCGTCGCCGCGCACCCGGCCAACCGGCCGCGGCTGGGCGCCGACGGCGGCCGCGTCGTCGCCGGCTTCGGCATCCTGCAGCCGCGCCTGGTGACGCCGCTGCCGCAGCCGCAGGAAGACACCTACTTCCACCGCATGTTCGCCGGCCAGTGCGGCATGGACCCCTACAGCGCCGCCAGCTCCGAGGTCTACCAGGACCTCTTCGGCGAAGGCAGCTTCACCGGCAAGGGCCTGCTCGACGTGCAGGCCCTGCACGCCGTGCTGGGCGGCCGCCTGCCCGAGGGCCAGGTCCTCAGCCACGACCTGCTGGAAGGCGCGCTGGCGCGCTGCGCCGTGGTCAGCGACATCACGCTGGTCGAGGACGCGCCCTTCCACGCCGAGGTCGCGGCCTCGCGCGTGCACCGCTGGACGCGCGGCGACTGGCAGCTGCTGCCCATCCTGCTGCGCTCGCTGGTGCAGCCCTCGCGCTACCCGCTGGGCGCCGTCAACCGCTGGAAGATGGCCGACAACCTGCGCCGCACGCTGGTGGCGCCGGCAGCCCTGCTGCTGCTGCTGCTGGTGCTGTCGGGCCGGGTCGCGGCGCCGCCCTTCGCGCTGGCTGCGGCGCTGGTGGCGGCGGCCTTCGCGGCCGGCCCGCTGCTGGGTGCCCTGGCCGGCCTGGTGGCCAGCCGCGTTGCCGTGGCCCGCCTGCACTTCTACCGCCAGGGCGCGCTCGACCTGCTGCGGGTGGCGGGCGGCCTGCTCTGGCACGGCGCCATGCTGCTGCAGCACGCGGTGCTGGCGGTGGACGCCATCGCGCGCACGCTGTGGCGGCTGCTCGTCAGCCACCGCCGTCTGCTGCAGTGGACGACGGCAGCCGCAGCGCAGGACGCCGCCAGCGCCAGCCTGCACGCGGCGCTGCGGCGCCACTGGAGCATGCCGCTGGTCGGCGCCCTGGTCGGGTTCGCGCTGTGGCGGCTGCAGGCACCGCAGCGCGCGCTGGGCCTGGCGCTGTGCGCGGTCTGGGGCGCAGCGCCGCTGTGGAGCTGGCTGGTGAGCCGCAGCGGCCTGACGCGCCAGCCCGGCACCTGCCCGCCCGCCGACGCCGCCTACCTGCACGGCGTGGCGCGCGATACCTGGCGCTACTTCGAACGCTGCGTCACGGCGGCCGACCTGCACCTGCCGCCCGACAACCTGCAGACGCATCCGCACCCGATGCTGGCGCACCGCACCTCGCCCACCAACATCGGCCTGTACCTGCTCAGCACGGCCTGCGCACGGGCCTTTGGCTGGATCGACACGGCGCAGCTGCTGCAGCGCCTGCAGGACACGCTGGCGACGCTGGAGCAGCTGCCGCGCCACCGCGGCCACTTCCTGAACTGGTACGACACGCAAAGCGGCATGCCGCTGCTGCCGATGTACGTGTCCACCGTCGACAGCGGCAACCTCTGCGGCCACCTGCTGGCGGTGGCGCAGGCCTGCGTGGGTTTTGCCTGCGAAGGCGCCGACGGCGCCGACGCCACCCAGACGGCGGCGCTGCGCGCGCTGGCGCGGCGCTGCTCGGCGCTGGCCCAGGACGCCGACTTCAGCTTCCTGTACCACCCGCGGCGGCACCTGCTGCACATCGGCTGGCGCGTCGCCGAGCAGCAGCTGGACGCCGGCTTCTACGACCTGCTGGCCTCGGAGTCGCGCCTGACCAGCCTGTTCGCCATCGCCAAGGGCGACGTGCCGGTGCGCCACTGGCAGGCCCTGGGCCGGCCCTTCTTCGCCGTCCACGCGCGCGCCGGGCTGCAGTCCTGGTCGGGCTCGATGTTCGAGTACCTGATGCCCACGCTGGTGCTGGCCGAGCCGCACGGCAGCGTGCTCGCCGAGGCCGGCCTGGCCGCGCTCGTCGAACAGCGCGCCTACACCGCGCCGCTGCGCCTGCCCTGGGGCATCTCGGAGTCGGCCTACGCCGGCTGCGACCACACCCTGGCCTACCAGTACGCACCGCAGGGCGTGCCGCGCCTGGCGCTGCGCCGCACGCCGGCCGACGAGCTCGTCATCGCGCCCTACGCCAGCGCGCTGGCGGCGCAGCTGGACGCGGCCGGCGCCACGCGCAACCTGGTCGCGCTGCAGGCGCTGGGCGCGCGCGGCCGGCTCGGCTTCATCGAGGCGCTGGACTACACGCCGGCGCGCCAGGTCGGCGGCCAGGCGATGACGCCGGTGCAGACCTTCATGGCCCACCACCAGGGCATGACGCTGGTGGCGCTGGCCAACGTGCTGCTGGACGGCGTGGCGCAGCGCTGGGGCATGGCCGACCCGCAGCTGCAGGCCGTGGTCTCGCTGCTGCACGAGCGCGCGCCGCGCGAGGTCTCGCGCCTGCACGCGCGGCCCGCCGAGCCGCCGCCGCTGCAGCGCCACCGCGTGCCCACGCTGCAGCGCGAGGTGCGGCCGGGCCAGCACGCCGTGGAGCCCACGCACCTGCTGGGCAATGGCCGCTACAGCGTGGCGCTGCGCGCCAACGGCGCCGGCCACAGCCGCTGGGGCGGCGTCGACGTCACGCGCTGGCGCGACGACGCGCTGCGCGACGCCCACGGCACCTTCTTCTGGCTGCGCCGGGCCGGCGCGGCGAACGCCTTCTCGCTCACCCAGCACCCGGCGCCCGACCCCGCGGCCCGCTACAGCGCCACCTTTCACGCCGACCGCGTCGCCTGCGTCGCCGACTGGCCCGACCTGCAGGTGCACATCACGGTCTGGGTCAGCCCCGAGGACGACATCGAGTTCCGCCAGGTCGAGCTGCGCAACCGCGGCGACGCCGAGCTGGCGCTGGAGCTGGTGTCGTGCTTCGAGCCCACGCTGGCCGAGGCCCGCGCCGACGAGGCCCACCCGGCCTTCGGCAACCTGTTCATCGGCGCGCGCTGCGACACGCCGCTGCAGGCGCTGCTGTTCGATCGCCGGCCGCGCCTGACGGGCGAGGCCGCGGTGCACGCCGCCCACTTCATGGCCGAGTGCGGGCCGGCGCTGCAGGGCCTGCGCTTCGAGGTCGACCGCCAGCGCTGGCTGGGCCGCAACCGCGCCCCGCACGCCCCGCTGGCGGCCACCCGCGCCTGGCCCGACGCCGCCGCCGACGGCCAGGCGCTGGACACCGGCCTGGACCCCGTCTGCGCCCTCGGCGCGCAGCTGCGCATCGCCCCCGGCCGCAGCGTGCGGCTGTGCTTCGCCACCGCCGCCGCGGCCGACGAGGCGACGCTGCGCGCCGTCGTCGACAAGCACCACCGCACCGGCCACGCCGACCGCGCGGCGCTGATGTCGGCGACGCTGACCAGCATCCGCCTGCGCGAGCTGCGCATCGGTGCCGAGACCTTCACGACGATGCAGTCGCTGACCACCGCGCTGCTGCTGACGCTGTCGCGCCCGCAGCCCGCGGCGACGGTGCCGCAGGCGCTGGACCGGCGGCTGCTGTGGCGCTTCGGCATCTCGGGCGACCGGCCGCTGGTGCTGGTCTCGGCCGCTGCCCTCCCGGGCCTGGGCCTGGTGCGCTCGCTGGGCCAGGCGCTGGGCCTGTGGGCCTGGGGCGGCGTGGCCTGCGACCTCGTCGTCATCGACAGCGAACCGGTCTCGTACGCCCACGAGCTGCAACGCGAGCTGGCCGCGCTGCGCGACCGCCACGATGCCGACGCCGCCGCCCGCGGCGGGCCTTCCCTCAGCGGCTGGCACCTGCTGCGCGCCGACGACCTCTCGGCCGACGAACTGCACACGCTGCAGGGCCTGGCGCGCGTGCAGCTGCTGGCCGACGGGCGCTCGCTGGCGCACCACCTCGACGAGTGGGCCGGCCTGCACGAAGCCTCGCGGCAGCAGCGCCGGCAGACCTCGCACGCCGTGCTGCCTGCGGCCGCACCGGCGGCCGGCGCGGTGGCGCTGTCGGCGGGCCGCTTCGCCAGTGCCGGGGACGAAGCCGGCGGCGGGGCCCGGGAAGGCGACTTCACCTTCGACGTCGGCCTGGCATTGCGGCCGCAACGGCCGTGGGTCAACGTCATCGCCAACCCCGGCTTCGGCACCCTGGTCAGCGAGGCCGGCGGCGGCATGAGCTGGGCCGGCAACAGCCGCCTCAACCAGCTCACGCCCTGGAGCAACGACGCCGTGGCCGACGCCCCCGGCGAGTGGCTGCTGGTGCAGGACCTGCGCACGCGCGAGGTCTGGAGCCTGAACCCTTCGGCCGCTGCGGCGGCGGGCGTGACCTACCGCGTCACGCACGGCGCCGGCAGCACCGGGGTCGCGCACCAGCGCGACGGCCTGCACTTCGAGCTGCATGCCTGCGTCGACCCGGTGACGGCGGTCAAGCAGGTGCACCTGCGGGTCGCGAACCAGGGCCCGCGCACGCGCGCGCTGCGCCTGGTGGGGGTGTGCGAATGGCTGCTCGGCGCGCAGCGCAGCGACCGCGCCGGCGTGCGCACGGCCCACCACGCCCAGGAGCTGGCGGGCCGCCGCCTGACGGTGCTGCTGGCGACGCAGCAGGAACGCAGCGCCGGCTTCGGCGGCGGCACCGCCTTCCTGGCCGCGCTGGGCGACGCCGAGACCGAGCCCGAGGACTGGACCTGCGACCGCCGCGAGTGCTTCGACGCCCGCGGCCGCCCCGTGCTGCCCGACCACTACGGCCACCAGCAGGGCCGCGGCGGCGACCCCTGCGCGGCGCTGTCGCTGTGGCTGGAGCTCAGGCCCGGCGAGACCGCCGAGCGCACGCTGCTGCTGGGCTGGGCGGCGAGCCCGGCGCTGGCGCGCCAGCTCGCCGCGCAGGCCGCGGGCGTGGCGCCGGCGCAGCGCCGGCGGGCGGCGCAAGGGGCCTGGGACGCGCTGCTCGACCGCAGCGTGGTGAAGACGCCCGACCCGCTGTTCGACGCCCTCATGAACCGCTGGCTGCTGGTGCAGGCGGTGTCGTGCCGGCTCTGGGGCAAGGCCGGCTTCTACCAGGCCGGCGGCGCCACCGGCTTTCGCGACCAGTTGCAGGACACGCTGGCCCTGGCCTGGGCCGCACCGCGCCTGCTGCGCGAGCAGATCCTGCGCTGTGCCGGCCGCCAGTTCGTCGAGGGCGACGTGCAGCACTGGTGGCACGAACCCACCGGCGCCGGCGTGCGCACCCATTTCTCAGACGACCTGCTGTGGCTGCCCTACGCGCTGGCGCACTACCTGCGCCACAGCGACGACGAAGGGCTGCTCGACGAGCGCCTGCCCTTCATCGAGTCGCCGCCGATTCCCGCCGGCGCCGAGGACCTCTACGACACGCCCACCGTCAGCCTGCACGACGCCAGCGTCTACGAGCATGCCGCGCGCACCATCGACCGCAGCCTGCGCGTCGGCGTGCACGGCCTGCCGCTGATGGGCAGCGGCGACTGGAACGACGGCATGAACCGCGTCGGCGACCAGGGCCGCGGCGAGTCGGTGTGGCTGGCCTGGTTCCTGTGCCGCGTCGTCGCCGACTTCGCCCCCGTGGCGCTGCGCCGCGGCGAGGCCGAACGCGCGCAGCGCTGGGCCGCCGCGGCCAGCGGCTGGCGCGCCGCGCTGGAGGCCGAGGCCTGGGACGGCGGCTGGTACCTGCGCGCCTTCTTCGACGATGGCCAGCCGCTGGGTTCGCACCTCAATGCCGAGGCCCGCATCGACCTCATCGCGCAGGCCTGGAGCGTGTTGAGCGGGGCCGCGCCGCCGGCGCGCCAGGCGCTGGCGATGGCGGCGGTGCAGACCGAGCTGGTCGACGCCGGTGCCGGCCTCGTCCGCCTGCTGCAGCCGCCGCTGGCGCTGGCCCAGCCCAACGCCGGCTACATCCAGGCCTACCCGGCCGGGGTGCGCGAGAACGGTGGCCAGTACTCGCACGCCGGCGTCTGGGCGCTGATGGCGCAGGCAGCGCTCGCCAAGACGGCGGCGCGGCCCGGCCCGGGCCTGGACCTGGCCTGGCAGATGTTCACCTGCCTGAGCCCGGCCCACCGCGCCGCCGACCCGGCACGTGCCGCCGCCTACGGTGCCGAGCCCTACGCGATCGCCGGCGACGTCTACAGCGCCGCGCCGCATGTCGGCCGCGCCGGTTGGAGCTGGTACACCGGCGCCGCGGCCTGGCTGCACCGCGCCGGCATCGAATCGATCTTCGGCCTCGTGCTGGACGCCCGCAGCCTGCATTTCGAGCCCGGCCTGCCGAGCCACTGGCCGCAGGCCGAACTGACGCTGCGGCGCGACCACCGCACGATGCGCTTCCTGCTGCTGCGCGAAGACCCTGCGCAGGCGCTGGCGGCGGCGGCCGTGGCGGCCTGGGCTGCCGGCGAGTCGCCGGCCTTGCTGCTGCCGGGCGCGCCGCTGGACTGGACGGCCCTGCCGGCGGCGGCGGCCTTCGTCGTGCCGCTGGGGGCGGCGGCGGCGGGCTGATGCCGCCGCCGCCGCACTGCTTCAACGCGGGCTGAGCACGCCGTTCTCGTCGGACAGCACGACCTCGACGCGGCGGTTCATCTGGCGGCCGCCGGCGTTGCCGTTGCCGGCCACCGGGTGGGTCTCGCCGTAGCCCTGCGCCGACAGCTGGCCGGGTGCCACGCCCATGCCCAGCAGCGCCGCCTTCACGGCATCGGCGCGGCGGGCCGACAGCGCCTGGTTGGCGTTCTCGCCGCCGACGCTGTCGGTGTAGCCCTCGATCAGCGCGCGGCGCTGCGGGTAGGCCTTGAGGAAGCCGCCCAGGCGCTCGACGTTGCGCATGCCGCCGGACTTGAGCTGCGACTCGCCGCTGTCGAACAGCAGGTCGCCGATGGTGACGACCATGCCGCGGTCGGTCTGCTTGGCGTTGAGGTCGCGCAGCTGGGCCTGCAGGGCGGCGTTGCGCGCCTCGGCGTCGCCGGCCTGCATCTGGGACACCGAAGCGTCGTTGCGTGCCGCATCGGCCTGCTGCTGCGAGGCCATCGACTGTCGCTGCGCCGCTTCGGCCTGGCGCTGCGCGGCTTCGGCCTGGCGCTGCGAACTGGCGGCATCGCGCTGCGCGGCGTTGGCGGTCTGGGTCGCGGCGTCGGCCTCGCGGGTGCGCGCGGCCAGGCGCATCTGGTCGCGCTGCGCGCTCGCCGCGGCGACCGCGGCCTCCGAGCCCTTGCGGTTGGCCGCCTCCTGCGCCAGGGCGACGCGCTGGCGCGCCAGGTAGGCCAGCTGGTCGACCTGCGCCCGGTCGTCGCGGTGGGCCTGCGCGGCTTCGGCGCGGGCCAGCGCGTCGCCGGCCTGCTTGAGCTCGGCGGGGGCCAGCGCCTGGGTCTGCGGGTTGGCCTCGGCGCTGCGGTAGTCGCTGCGCGCCTGGTCCAGGGCGGCGTTGTTCTCGGGCATCGAGCTGCAGGCGGCCAGCGCGGCGGCGGCGAGCAGGGTGAGGGTGGCAATGCGGTGCGTGGTCATGGTGTCGTTTCCTTGGCGGTGTCGGTGCGGTGTTGCGGGCTCACTTCGGCTGGCGCGCCATCTCTTCGCGCAGCGCGCTGCCGGCTTCCTGCAGCGCCACCGCCGATTTGCGCGCCTTCGCCGAGCCGGCCTTGGCCTCGGCCAGCTGGGCGTCGAGCTGGGCCTGCTGCGACAGCGCCAGCGCCTGGTCGTTGTCCTTGGCGGCCAGCGCCGCGTTGGCGCGTGCCATCTTGTCGCGGGCCATGGCCATCTCGACCGGTGCCAGTTCGGGGCCGCCGGCGACCACGGCCTGGGCCAGGGCGGCGTTGGAGACGGCCATCTGTTCGAGCGGCGGCGGCGTCGTGGTGGCGCAGGCGGCGAGGGCACCGAGGGCGAGGGCAGCGGCCAGCAGCGACAGCCGCCGCTGCGGGCCGGGGTGGGAGTGGGTGAGGTTCATGGGGTGTCCGTTCATTTCTGCCGGGGCGGGTTCGGCCTGCACGCGATCGCGACAGGGCCACCCGCCCAGCAGCCGAGCCTGTGCCAGGCGCGCCGCGAGGTCGGTGCGCTGCCACACACCGGCGCCGAACGGGGTCTGCGCCTACACCGCGGCGGGGCGCCCGGCGCTGGGCGGGCGCGGCGGCGCGGCCTAAGGTGGACGCTGGCCGCGCCTTGCCGCGCGGCCGCCACGAGCCCCCCATGAACCCCCTGCTTCGCGCGCCTCGCCCCACACAAGCCGCAGCCGCGACCCCGCCCGGCGCACCCCGGCGCGCGCTGCTGCAGGCCGTGCTGGTCACGGCCGCGATCGTCGGCCTGCTCGGCGCCTTCGACCGCGTTGTGCGGCTGGGCGTGCAGCAGGGCGCGGCGCGCAAGGCGGATGCCGCGGCGCAGGCCGAGGCGGCCTGGCGCTGCCGCCCGGTGCCGGGCTCGCAGGCCCAGGGCGACTGCCGGCGCCGCTTCCTCGGCCAGCGCCTGGGCGCGGCGGATCTGCCCTACAGCGAAGGGCCGCGCGGCCGATAATTCGGGAGCGGCCAGCCGATGCGGGCCGCTCCGTGCAGGCGCCCGTGGGTGCCGGCGGCGGGGTCCGCGCGGGGCCGCTGCCATCACCCGCCATGACACCGACGCCCACCGACCCCGCCGGTGCGCCCGCTCCGCCGGCGCGCACGCAGCAGCGCCTGTGGCGCCTGGCCGTCGTCGGCGCGCTGCTGCCGGTGCTGCTGGTGCTGGCCCTGGGTGCCTACGCGCTGCAGACCAGCCGCACGCAGTACGAAAAGCGCACCGAGCTGCTGACGCAGAACCTGGCCGCGGCCATCGACCGCAGTGTCTCGGCCAACATCGAGAAGGTCGACCTCGCGCTGAGCTCCATCGTCGACCACCTCGAACGCCAGCTCGCCGCCGGCCCGCTGGACCTGGCCGCGGCCAGCGCGCACATCCGTTCGCAGGCGGCGCGGCGCGCCGAGCTCGAAGGCATACGCGTCACCGACGCGCTGGGCGTGGGCATCCTGGGCCCGGGGCTGGACGGCAGCCGATCGATCTCCTTCGCCGAACGCCAGTGGTTCCAGGTCCAGCGCGACCGCGCCGACGCCGGCCTCTTCATGAGCCAGCCGCTGGTGAGCAAGCTCGGCGCCACCTGGATCGTCTCCTTCAGCCGCCGCTTCCGCACGCCGCAGGGCGGCTTCGCCGGCGTGGTCTCGGCGGCCGTGCCGCTGAGCTATTTCCAGCGCCAGCTGCGCGAGCTCGACGTCGGTGCCCATGGCGCCGTCATCCTGCGCGACACGAACCTGGGCATGATCACGCGCTACCCGCCGGCGCAGGACGCCGCGGCCAACGAGCCCGGCAACACCAAAGTGTCGCCGGAGCTGCGCCGCGGCATCGAGTCGGGCGCGGCGCAGGGCAGCTTCCATGCCCTCGTCACCGCCGACGGCATCGAACGCGTCGGCAGCTTCCGCCGCCTGGGCGTGGCGCCGCTGGTCGTCATCGTCGGTCTGGCCGCGCAGGACTACCTGGACGACTGGTACGGCGAGGTGCGCGCGGTGGCCGCCTTCTGCGGCGCCGTGCTGCTGCTGTACGCAGGCGGCGGTGCGCTGCTGTGGCGGCTGCTGGCGCAGAACCGCCAGGCGCGCGCGCGCATCGAGCTGCTGGCCCAGGTCTTCGAGCACAGCGGCGAGGCCATCGTGCTCACCGACCGCGACAACCGCATCGTCGAGGTCAACCCCGCCTTCGAACGCCAGACCGGCTACGCCGCGGCCGAGCTCGTGGGCCGCGCGCCGGGGCTGCTGGACGCCCACCCGGCGCTGGGGCAGATCGGCACCGAGGCCTGGGACACCCTGCGCCGCACCGGGCAGTGGCGCGGCGAGATCGTCGACCGCGGCAAGGACGGCCGCGAGTACCCGAAGTGGCTGTCGGTGTCGGTGGTGCGCGACGGCCAGGGCGCGGTGACGCACTACATCGGCAGCTCCATCGACATGACCGAGCTCAAGCAGGCCGAGGCGCGCATCCGCCACCTCGCCCACCACGACACGCTGACGCAGCTGCCCAACCGCGTGCACCTGCACGGCCGGCTCGAGCAGGCGATGGCCAGCGCGCGGCGCCAGGGCGGGCAGCTGGCGATGCTGTTCATCGACATGGACCGCTTCAAGAACATCAACGACACGCTGGGCCACCACATCGGCGACGGCCTGCTGGTCGAGGTCGGCCAGCGCCTGCGCGGCCTGGTGCGCGACAGCGACATCGTGGCCCGGCTGGGCGGCGACGAGTTCGTGATCGTGCTCGGCGAGGTCGGCGGCGACGGCGTGCGCGCGGCCGCCGCGGTGGCCGCCAAGGTCGGCGCCGAACTCGGCCGGCCCTACCAGGTGCGCGGCCACGAGCTGCATTCCACGCCCAGCATCGGCATCGCCCTCTTCCCGGCCAACGGCGAGGACGCCGACACGCTGATGAAGAACGCCGACGCCGCGATGTACCACGCCAAGGCGGCGGGGCGGAACAACTTCCAGTTCTTCACCGCAGCCATGAACGAGGCCACCACCGAGCGCCTGGCGCTGGAGCTGGGCCTGCGCACGGCGATCGAGCGCGGCGAGCTCTTCCTGCACTACCAGCCGCAGGTCGACGTGCCCACCGGCATGGTCGTGGGGCTGGAGGCGCTGCTGCGCTGGCGCCACCCCGAACTGGGGCTGATCCCGCCGCTGAAGTTCATCCCCATCGCCGAGGAGACGGGCCAGATCGAGGCCATCGGCGCCTGGGTGCTGGAACAGGCGCTGCAGCAGCTGGCGGAGTGGCGCCACGGCAGCCATGCGGCGCTGCGCGTGGCCGTGAACCTTTCGGCACAGCAGCTGCGCGGCGAAGGCATCGTCACCGCCGTGGCGCAGGCGCTGCAGCGCCACGGCCTGCCCGGGCAGGCTCTGGAGCTGGAGATCACCGAGAGCATCGCCATGCGCGACCCCGCGCACACCGCGCTGCTGCTGCGCCAGCTGCGCGGCCACGGCGTGGCGCTGGCCATCGACGACTTCGGCACCGGCTATTCGTCGCTGGCCTACCTGAAGCAGCTGCCGCTGAGCTGCCTGAAGCTCGACCGCTCCTTCGTGATGGACATCGAGCGCGACGCCAACGACGCCGCCATCTGCACCGCCTCCATCCAGCTCGCCCACGCCCTGGGCCTGGGCGTGGTGGCCGAAGGCGTGGAGACGGCGGCGCAGCTGGACTTCCTGCGCCAGCTGGGCTGCGACACCGTGCAGGGCTACTTCCTCAGCCGCCCGCTGGCCGCCGCCGACTGCGCCCGCTACCTGGCGCAGGCCGAGGAGGCCGCGGCGGCGTAGGCGCGCGCCGCCAGGCCCGGTTCCCCCGATCGCTGGATGCCGGCGGCCGTTGCGTTCTGTCACAGTCCCACCCTGGCCGGCCTCACGTCGCCGGCCCCAGCTTGGGGTGATGGCAACCATGTTCCGCGATCGAGACCTTGGCGGTGCGCTGCGGCGGCTGACGCCGCTGGCCCTGGGCCTGGCCGCCGGCTGGGCGGCGGCACAGACGGCGGCGACG
>CAIWPS010000382.1 GCA_903914615.1 uncultured beta proteobacterium
CAGTTCGCCTACGCCACCTTCGGCCAGGCCTTCCCGAACTACCAGCCGCGCGCCGGCCTGGAGCTGCCATGAACCCGTTCGACAGCGGCACGCACGTGCTCCATCAAGGCGTGATCGTCGAAGAGGAGTTGTCGTTCACGCTGGATGGCCTGGCGCGGGCCTGCGGCACGCAGCGCGAGTGGCTGGTCGAACTCGTCGGCGTGGGCCTGCTCGAGCCGCGCGGCGGCGGCCCCGAGCAATGGCGCTTCGCCGGCCCCGAACTGCGCACCGCGCGCACGGCCTCGCGGCTGGCCGTGGACCTGGAACTCGGCGCGGCCGGCGCCGCGCTGGTGCTGGAACTGCTGTGCCAGATCGAGGCCCTGCGCGCCCGCCTGCAACGCACGGCCGGCGCCGGGGCCTGAGCAGGCTCAGCGCGCCGGCCGCGGCTCGATCAACGGGAACATGCCCGGGAAGGTGTCCATCATCCCCAGCAGTTCCACCAGCTTGCCCGTCGGCCCGGTGACCACGATCTGCCCGGCCTGCAGCGCCGCCGGGAAGGTGGTCTTCTGCAGCGAGATCTCGTCCAGCGTGGCGCGGCTCAGGGTGATGGTGTCGACGGGCTTGACGGCCTGCGCGTAGGCCATGTAGGTCAGCGCGCTGTTCTCCAGATTCAGCACGTAGTTCTGCTTCGTGTCCGTGAAGCGCCAGTTCAGCACCAGCGTCTTGCCCTGCGCCTTCTCGCCGTTCAGGCGCACGCCCAGGTAGTCGAAGAACATGTCCAGCGTCAGCGCGCGCACCACGTCGGGCGCGGCAGTGCTGATGGCGCCGATCTTGGGCACGCCGTTGCGCAGCTCGAAGGCGCCCTGCAGCAGCGCGTTGCGCGCCGTGGCCGATTCGGACTGGTAGCCCAGTTGCTCGTAGGCATCGGCGGCGAGGTTGCGCGCCTCGGTGTTGGCCGCGTCGGCGAACACCAGCTGCGAGGCCACCTGCGCCACCCAGCGGTACTCGCCGCGGGCGTAGTCGGCGCGGGCGCGCTCCAGCACCGCGGCGGCGCCGCCCATGTACTCGATGGTCTTCCTCGCCGCCGGCACCGGGGGCAGGGCGTTGAGGTTGGCCGGGTTGCCGTCGTAGTAGCCCAGGTAGCGCTGGTAGATGGCCTTGATGTTGTGGCGCAAGTCGCCGTAGAAGGGGTGGGTGGACCAGTCCTGCGACAGGCTCGGGGGCATCTTCAGCGTCTCGGCGATCTCGGGGCCGGTGTAGCCCAGGTTCATCAGCCGCACCGTCTGGTCGTGGACGTACTTGTAGGTGTCGCGCTGCTTCTTCAGGAAGGCCTGCACGCGCTCGCCGCCCCACACCGGCCAGTTGTGCTGGGCGATGAGCACGTCGCTCTTCGCGCCGTAGCGCTGCAGCGCGCCGCCGATGTACTTCGACCAGGCCAGCGCATCGCGCACCAGCGCGCCGCGCATGGGCAGCAGGTTGTGCATGTTCTGGGTCGTGATCTCGGCCATGTTCAGCACCCGGAACTGCGGGTAGTACATGATCATTTCCGAAGGCGCCTCGGCCCCGGGCGTGAGCTCGAAGACGATGTCGACGCCGTCGATCTTCAGCGTCTGCACGGGCTGGTCGATCAGCTTCGTCGGCGGGATCAGCGTCACCGTGCCGCCCGACACCGTCTTTCCCAGCCCGGCGTCGACCTGGCCGCGCTCGCCGCGGCCCAGCAGCGGGCCGAACTGGTACTGGGCGCGGCGCGACATCGCGGCGCCGGCGATGACGTTCTCGCCCACGGCCTCGGCCATGAAGCCCTCCGGCGCGACGACCTGCACGCGTCCGGCGGCCACGTCGTCGCCGCTGACGACGCCGCGCACGCCGCCCCAGTGGTCGGCGTGGCTGTGGGTGTAGATCACCGCCACCACCGGGCGCTGCGGGCGGTGCTTGAAGTACAGCGCCAGCGCGGCCTTCGCGACCTCGGTGCTGATCAGCGGGTCGATGACGATGAGGCCGCTGTCGCCCTCGATCACGGTCATGTTCGAGATGTCGAAGCCGCGCAGCTGGTAGACGCGGTCGGTGACCTTGAACAGGCCGTTGGCCATGTTGGCGCGGGCGTGCCGCCACAGCGCCGGGTTGACGCTGTCGGGCGCGGTCTCGACCGACAGGAACTCGTAGCCCTTGAGCGTCCAGGCCGGGCGCGGACCGGGGCCGGGGATGACCTGGTCGCCCAGCGCCTCGATGAAGCCGCGGCGGGCGTCGTCGAAGGACTGCTTGTCGGCCAGCGGCAGCTCGGCCAGCAGCGCCTGGTTGGCGGCGCGCGTCGCGGCCGTGGCCTCCTTCGGGGCGGGGGCCTGCGCCGAAGCGCCGGCGGACAGGACTGCCAAAAGCAGGGCCAGCAGGGGCCCGCACGATCCAGGGTTCATGTCTGTCTCCG
>CAIWPS010000383.1 GCA_903914615.1 uncultured beta proteobacterium
CAGCGCCAGCTCGCGCGTGCCCAGGTGGCCCAGGAAGGACTCGATGTCGTCGAACTCTCGTGCTGCCATGGATCTGCTCCTCAGACGAAGGCGTTGACCAGCTCGGGGTCGGACGCTCGGAAGACCTGCCGCCCCTGCTGGCGCAGCCGTTGCAGCTCGTCGTCGCTGGTGTCGTCGGGCACCACGAGCGGCAGCAGCATGCTCTGGTCGGCGGGGGCGCGCTCCAGGGCGCGCAGGCGGTCATTCAGTGTCGGCATGCTTCTCCTCCAGGGCCTTGATGCGCGCGGCCAGCTCGTCGGTCTCCACCAGGCGGGCCAGCGCCGCCAGGCCGTTGAGCAGCTGCGCAGCCTGGCCAGGCGCCAGCGCGCCCTGCCCTGCCGCGGCCACCACCGCGCGCCCCTGGTCGCTCAGGCTCGTGGCTGGCAGGTCCAGCAGCGTCGGCAGCTCGGCCAGCTTCAGCGCCGGCACCGCGCGCTCCAGCAGCAGCCTGGCCGCTGCCGCGTCGCCCTTCTTGGCCTGCTTGACCATGGCCGTGATGATCGACGGCACGTGCTTGCCGATGCTCTCTCGCAGCTTGGCCACGGCACCAGTGCCCGGCTTGCGGCCGCGCGGGTTGCCGCTCTGTCCCTTCTGCCAGCGCGTTGTCGCCATCGTTCAGGCCGGCAGGTCGGGGCGGATTCGTGCGCTGACCACGCTGGCCAGGATCACCGGCCGGCCCTCGGCTCGGGCCCGGGCGATCTGCAGCGCCTGGTCGTCGGTGGGTACGTCGCGCACGATGAGCACCAGGCCGGCCGGCAGTGGCAGGTGGGGCCTGAGGCGCTCCTCGAGGTCGGCGAGTCGGGCATTGAGTGTGGCCATCAGGCGCCCTCCCCGACCCAGACCATGCCGTGCTCAAGCTGCATGGCGCGCATCGCCTCGAAGTCCTGCGCCACCGCGACGGTGCGCTGCACGTAGTCCTCGACGCGCTCATCGGGGCGCCGGTGCTCGCCCAGCAGCGCCACGGCCGCCTTCTCGTACCGCACCCCCAGCGCGACCACCGCGAGCTGCCAATCGGTCAGCGCCGCCGCGCCGACCCGCAGCGCCTCGCCCCGCTTGCCGGCGGCCATCGCGGCGGCCACCTGGGCCTGGCTGCGCACGATGGCCGGCATGTGGCGCTTCGAGGTTTCGTCGATGGCCTTCATCGTGTCCATGAAGGCGCGCAGCTCGTCCATTCCAACGGCGCGCATCAATACACCCCCGTCACCGGAATCAGCGCTCGACTCGCGTCGAAGAACGAGACGCCGGTCTGCGGCGCGTTCATCGCATCCCCCTGGTGCTTCGTCACCGCCCGGGCGATCTGCTTGCCGTCCAGGTTGATGACAGTCACATGGCCGCTGGCCTTGCGGCCGCCTGGCGAGATGAAGCTGCCCTCGTCCGGGTGCATGAACTCGTAGGCTTTGCCGCCGAGCCACTCGCCGACACTGCCCAGCCCCAGCGCCGTGCCGATCTTGAAGGAGCCGTACCCGACCACGCCTGCCGCGGCCAGCGAGCCCAGCAGCGGCGCCAGCACGGTGCCGAGGCCGGCCAGGCCGGTGGCCAGCGAGCCGATCATGCCTCCGGCGCCGCCCAGCGTGAGGACGTTCAGCGCCAGCCCTACGGCGCGGAAGCCTGCGGTGGCCAGCATGAGCGTGCCGCCTGCTGCCGCCAGGCCCGCGAGTGCGCCGCCGGCCAGTAGCGCGCCCTTGGTGAGGTTGGGGAACTCGTGCGCGAAGCTGGCCACGTTCTTGAGGCCGGTGGTCAACAGCTCGATGCCCTTGATCGCGGTGGGCAGCACCACCAGGCCCAGCTCGCGCATGGCGTCGGTCCAGCGCGCCTGCAGGTTGGCGTACTTCGAGTTCGGGTCGTCCTTCCATGCACCGATGGTGGCGTCGTAACCCATGGCGCCCTTGGCCAGGTTCGCATCGCGGGCCAGCTGCAGCAGCTGCGTGGTCATGATCGAGGCCTGGCTCGATGCCGTGCGGTTGGACAACAGGTCGTTGGTGGCCTTGAGGATGCCGCCTTCGCTGGTCACGCCGTGGGCGGACAGTGCCGGCAGGAAGACGCTGCGGAACCATGTCGCCGGGTCCGCCTGCAGCAGGTCGCCGCCCTTGATGTCGGTCATGATGAGCGACTTCAGCGCGTGCCCGCCGACCGTGGCGTGCGTCTGATAGCCCAGGTGCCCCAGCCCGAACTCTTGCAGCATCGCCATCGTCTTCTTGGGCGTGCGGCCGGCGATGAGGTTCTGGTACAGGCTCATGAAGGACGTTCCGGCCCGACTGCCGCCCTGCTCCTGCAGCAGTAGCGCCATGTTCAGCACGCCGGCATCGGACAGGCCGCGGAAGGCGGTGCCGCCCTGCTGGCTGAAGGCGTCCAGGTCCTTGAACTGGACGAAGCCACCGGACCCGGTGACGAGTTTCTGAGCGAGGTCCAGATTGCGCATGAAGCTGGCGTCGTCCCTCGTGCCGCCGCGCCGGTCGATGAACTTCATCAGCGAGCGGGATGCGCCCTCGTCGATACCGCCGATCTTGCCGCCGAAGATGGCGGAATTCGCGGCGTTCAGGGCGGCGATCTTGGGTGCGAGTTTCTGCGCCTCGGCGAAGCTGCCGAACAGGCCGACCGACTCGCTCATTGTGGTCATCAGCTGCTTGGCCGAGATCCCCATAAGGTTCGCGCCGCGTGCGAAGTCGTCGGCGTGCTTGTTGACGGCATCGCCCAGGTTCAGGGTCTTGAACTTGGTGAAGGCCAGCTCGTACTCGCGGGCCGCTTTGAGCGGCACTTCGAACAGCGACAGGCCGAAGGCGCCGGCGCCGGCGAGTGCGCCGCCCAGCAGGCCCAGGGACTTGATGCTGCGCATCCTGGCCTCGATGCTGGTGAGGCTGGCCTGCACGCCATCGGCGTCGCGCTTGGTGTTGCGCAGGCCCTGGCCGATGATGGCCAGGCCGCTGCTGACGGCATCAGAGAGGCGAAGGCGGACCGCCACGGAATATGCGTCGA
>CAIWPS010000384.1 GCA_903914615.1 uncultured beta proteobacterium
AGAACCCCAAGTTCGTCGAGGACCTGGTGCGCGACGTCGCGCTGTCGCTGAACCGCGACCCGCGCATCGGCCGCTACCGCGTGGAAGTGGAGAACTTCGAGTCCATCCACAACCACAGCGCCTATGCGCGCATCGACCGCGACTGAACGCGCACCGGGCTACTTGCCCGGGTCCTTGCCGTAGATGTCGAAGTCGAAGTACTTGTCGTTGAGCTTCTTGTAGGTGCCGTCGGCGCGGATCGCCGCGATGGCGGCATTCAGCCGCGCCTGCAGCGCCGTGTCGCCCTTGCGCACGGCGATGCCGGCGCCGCTGCCGAACCAGGCCGGGTCGTCGAAGACCGGGCCCACGAAGGCATAGCCCTTGCCCTGCGGCGTCTTCAGGAAGCCCTGGCTGGCGGCCACCGAATCGACCAGCGTGGCGTCGATGCGGCCGTTCATCAGGTCCAGGAAGGCCTCGTCCTGCTTGGCGTAGCGCACGACCTCGCTGTCCTTGAAGGTGGCGGTGGCGTAGCGGTCGTGGATGGTGGTGCGCTGCACGCCGATGCGCTTGCCCTTCAGGCCCTGCGGCGTCGCTTCGAGCCTGCTGTCGCTGCGCATGACGAAGCGCGCCGGCGAGCGGTAGTAGCGGTCGCTGAAGTCGACCGCCTTCTGGCGCTCGGGCGTGATCGACATCGAGGCCACGATGGCGTCGAACTTCTTCGCCCGCAAGGCCGGGATCATGGCGTCGAACTCGCTCTGCACCAGCGTGCACTCGGCCTTCATCTTCGCGCACAGGGCATAGGCGATGTCGATGTCGAAGCCCTTGATCTTGCCGTCGGTGCCGATCTCGCTGAAGGGCGGGTAGGCGCCTTCCACGCCCAGGCGCAGGCGCGCGGGGTCCTGGGCCAGCACGGGGGCGGCCGCCAGGGCCAGGCAGAGCAGGGCGGTGAGTCTCATCGGGGGTCCTTCCTGGGTGGGCACAGGGCGCCACGATAGCCAATTCCGCGGCCACGGCGTGACAAGCGTCACGCCCCGTGGCGCGTGTAGGAATTTGCCTGACAGGCGCACTGGAAGAAGCGGGACTGAAGCGACGGAACTGGGCTGATGTCGCCTGCCTGTTCGCATCTCTACAGTCCTTCACATCGACTCACCACCCCGCACCACCCCTGGAGCCCGCATGACCCCTGACCAGATCCTCGCCGAAATCCGTGAAGCCAACCTGTCGTACCTGATGCTGGCGCAGAGCCTCATCCGCACCGACCGCGAACAGGCGCTGTTCCGCCTGGGCGTCAGCGAGGAGACGGCGGCGCTCATCGGCACGCTGTCGCCGGCGCAGATGATGAAGGTGGCCACCGGCAACACGCTGCTGTGCCGCTTCCGCATGGACGACGACATGGTCTGGAACCTGCTGACCAACCACGGCAAGGGCGCCGCCAACGACGGCATGTCGCGCCTGCATGCTTCCATCCTGATGGCCGGCCGCCATCAAGAGGCAGCCTGATCCAGCCACCCACAAGAACAGCCGGAGGAAGAACACCATGGCCCGCAGCAAGAGCATCCTCACCGAGGCCCGCCAGATCGAGCGTGCCGTCACGCTCATCAACCTGGGCGCCCGCCTGCAGGTGCTGGAGAGCGAGACCGACCTCAGCTACGAGCGGCTGCTGCGCCTGTACAAGGAAGTCGCGGGCAAGAGCCCGAGCAAGGGCCAGCTGCCGTTCTCCACCGACTGGTTCATGACCTGGCAGCCCAACATCCACGCCAGCCTGTTCCTGAACATGCACGAGTACCTGAACAAGGTCGCGGCGCTGGACGAGATCGACACCGTCATCAAGGCCTACCAGCTCTACTGCGAGCAGATGCAGGCCCAGGGCCTGGAGCCGCTGCTCAGCGTGACGCGCGCCTGGCGGCTGGTGAAGTTCGTCGACAACGGCATGCTCGGCATGACCGCCTGCAGCAAGTGCGGCGGCCACTTCGTCACCCACCCGCACGAGATCGCGCGCCACTACGTGTGCGGCATGTGCAACCCGCCGGCACGCGCAGGCAAGGGCAAGCTTGCCGGCGCCCTGTCCGTCGATTCCGGCAAGGGCAAGCTTGCCGGCGCTCTCGCCGTCGATTCCGGCAAGGGCAAGCCGGCCGGCGCGCGCCCGGCGGACCCGCTCCGCCGCGGCGCCGTGTTCCCAGCCGCCGGCGAACACCTCGCGCTCGAGACCGGACATTGATCACGTTCTGCGCCCTCAAGGCCGGCCGCGCAGCGCCGAAAGAGCTCTTGAGTCCTGTTCATTGCACGTCTCCTCCTGGCACAGTTCACTGTGCTTTCAGCGGGCCCCTCGGGGCCCGCTTTTTTCTGCGCCCCTGCGCACGCTGCCCGCGCCGGCGCTTGCTGCTTTAGTCTGGCCAGACAGCCGCCGATAAGGCTTGATGGGCGTGGCATTCAGGCTGGCCCCAGGCAGGCCGTCACGCTGTGAAGCTCGTACCTTTCTCCGCCGAATACCTTCAGCTCAACGAGCCGCTGCCCTTCGGCCTGCGTGACGGTGCGGGCCGCCTGCTGCTCGCGGCGGGGCAGACCATCGGCAACGCCGAGCGGCTGGCGGAACTCGCGGCGCAGCCGCTCTTCGCCGAGGAGCACGAGTCGGCCGACTGGAACCGCCGCCTGGCCGCGGCCATGGGCGCGGCAATCCGCCAGGGGGTCTCCCTTCAGCAGGTGGCTGCAGTGCGGCCCGAGGCGCCGCGCGAGGCCGCTTCGGCCAAGCCGCTGACGCTGGCCGAGCAGTGGCACGAACTGGTCGGCCTGCTCGACACCCTGCTGCGCGACGTCCGGCCCGGCGGCGACTGGCGGGCCCGCCTGTTCGGCGTGCACGGGCGCGCGCGCCAGCTCTTCGAGCGCCGCCCCGATGCCTCGCTGTACCACCTGGTGTTCGAGGCCGGCAGCTCGACGCAGAAGTACAGCTGCACCCATGCCCTGCTGTGCCTGCTGATCTGCGAGCACGCGGCGTCGATGCTGGGCTGGCCGCAGCCCTGGGTCGACAGCCTGGGCCGCGCGGCGCTGACCATGAACGTCGCGATGCTGAAGCTGCAGGACCACCTGGCCAGCGCGGCGCACGCCCCCACCGCCGCGATGCGGGCCGAGATCGAGGGCCATGCCGCCGCCGGCGCGTCCATGCTGCTGGCGGGCGGCCTGACCGACCCGCTGTGCCTGGACGTGGTGCGGCTGCACCACGACGCCGGCCAGGCCGCCCTGCCGCTGGACCAGCTGGCGCCGGAGCGCCAGCTGGCGCGGCTGCTGCGCCGCGTCGACATCTTTGCCGCCAAGATCAGTTGCCGCGCCACGCGCGCGCCGATGTCGCCGGTGCAGGCGGCGCGCGAGGCCTGCCTGGGTGCCAGCGGCGTGCCCGACGAGATCGGCGGCGCCCTGCTCAAGGCCGTGGGCCTGTACCCGCCGGGCAGCTTCGTCGAGCTCGTCAGCGGCGAGCGCGGCATCGTCATCGGGCGCGGCCGTCGCGCCAACCTTCCGTACGTGGCCACCCTGGTGTCGGCCAGCGGCGACCCGCTGGGCGAGCCGCTGCTGCGCGACACCCTCGACCGCCGCCACGCCGTCAAGGGCGCGCTGGCGGCGGCCCTGGTGCGCGTGCGGCCGCCGCACGAGCGGCTGATGGCGATGCGCTGAGCGGTATTGCGGCGCAATCCACGCCCTCATCCGCGCCTGCCGCGACGCTGCGGCGCCGACACTGCGAGGACCCTTTCCGACCGCGCATGCCCAGCCCGCCCTTCGCTGCCACCGCCGAACGCATCGCCCGGCTGCGCTGGCCGCTGCCGGCGCTGCTGGCCTGGGTCGCGGCCTGGGCCCTGTGGTCCCTGGCACGGGCCTGGGCGCTGCCCGCGCCCGTTGCGCTGGTCCTCGCCAGCGCGGCGGGTGCGCTGCTGGCCTGGCCCTGCGCGCGGCCGTGGCGGCGTGCCATCGCCGGCGGCGGCTTCCCGCTTTCCCTGCTGGCCCTGGGGGCCGTGCCGATGCCGCCCTGGGCCTGGCTGCTGCTGGGGCTGCCGCTGCTGCTGGCCTACCCGATGCGCGCCTGGCGCGACGCACCTTTCTTCCCCACCCCCGCGGCCGCGCTGGAGGGCCTGGACGCCCTCGTCGCCATGCCCCGCCACGTCCTCGATGCCGGTTGCGGTGCCGGGCACGGCCTGGTGGCGATGCGCCGGCTGTGGCCGCAGGCGGAACTCTCCGGCATCGAGTGGAGCGCGCCGCTGGCCTGGGCCAGCCGCCTGCGCTGCCGCGGCGCGTTGGTGCGGCGGGGCGACATGTGGGCGCAGTCGTGGGCCGGGCAGGACCTGGTCTACGTCTTCCAGCGCCCCGAGAGCATGGCCCGCGCCTGGGCCAAGGCCGAGCGTGAACTCGCGCCCGGCGCCTGGCTCGTGAGCCTGGAATTCCCGGTGCCCGGGCACACGCCGCGCGCCAGCCTGCAGGGCCCGGGCCGGCGCCCGGTATGGGCCTACCAGCCGGCCGGCGAGGCGCCTGCAGGGCAGGCGCACTCAACCGCGGCGCCGCCCTGCCGATAACCCTCGCAAGCCCCGAACGGCACTGGCCGCGGCGGGCACACAGCGGATTCCCCCCTCATGTTCGTCATCATCGGTTGGCTGGTCGCACTGGGTTGCATCTTCGGTGTCTACATCATCGAGGACGGCAATATCCACGTCATCCTGCATGCGCTGCCCTTCGAGCTGATCACCATCTTCGGCGCCACCATCGGCGCCTTCCTGGCCAACAACCAGATGAAGGTGGTGAAGGCCGTCGCCAAGGGCCTGGGGCGCTGCTTCAAGGGCAGCAAGTTCAGCAAGGCCCGCTACATGGAGCTGCTGGCGCTGCTCTACGACATCCTGCAGAAGGCGCGCAAGGAAGGCCTGATGTCGATCGAGAAGGACGTCGAGGACCCGCACGGCAGCCCGCTGTTCC
Organism: uncultured beta proteobacterium; assembly: GCA_903914615.1. GTDB lineage: Bacteria > Pseudomonadota > Gammaproteobacteria > Burkholderiales > Burkholderiaceae_C > Rubrivivax. The sequence continues at coordinate 4,927 of CAIWPS010000384.1, forward strand.
AGAAGTACCCCGCGGTGGGCAACGACCACCACGTCACGGAGTTCATCACCGACTACCTGCGGATGATGGTCTCGGGCAACCTCAACGCCCACGAAATCGAGTCGCTGATGGACAGCGAGATCGAGACCCACCACAACGAGGAGCACGCCGCCGTGGCCGCGCTGCAGCGCATCGCCGGGGGCCTGCCGGCCTTCGGCATCGTGGCGGCCGTGCTGGGCGTCGTGAAGACCATGGGCTCGGTGGGCCAGCCGCCGGCCGTGCTGGGCGGCATGATCGGCTCGGCCCTGGTGGGCACCTTCCTGGGCATCCTGCTGGCCTACGCCTTCGCCGAACCGCTGGGCGGCCTGCTGGAGCAGAAGGTCGAGGACGCCGGCAAGGAACTGCAATGCATCAAGACCACGCTGCTGGCCAGCATGCAGGGCTATGCACCGCAGGTGGCGATCGAGTTCGGCCGCAAGGTGCTGTACTCCGGCGACCGCCCGAGTTTCAGCGAGCTCGAAGCCCACGTGAAGAAGAAGTAGCAGGAGCGGGCGATGGCAGGTGACGCGAAGAAGCTGCAGCCGATCATCATCAAGCGGGTGAAGAAGGGCGGCCATGCCGTCCATGGCGGCGCCTGGAAGATCGCCTACGCCGACTTCGTCACGGCGATGATGGCCTTCTTCCTGCTGATGTGGCTGCTGGGCAGCACCACCGAGGGCGACAAGAAAGGCATCGCCGACTACTTCGCGTCGCCGCTGAAGCTCTCGCTGCTGGCCAGCGGCACCGGCGCCGGCGATGCCTCGCACGTCGTCAAGGGCGGCGGCGAGGACCTCACGCGCAGCACCGGGCAGGTCAAGCGCGGCGACATCGAGGCGCCCAAGGCCACCGTGAACCTGCACGTGCTCAAGGCCGAGCAGGCGCGCGCCGAAGTCGCGCGGCTGGAAGACCTCAAGCGCAAGGTGCAGGCCAAGCTGGCCGAGAACGCCAAGCTGGCGGCCATGGGTTCGCAGATCCTGCTCGAGATGACGCCCGACGGCCTGCGCATCCAGATCGTCGACGCCGACCGCCAGGCCATGTTCGCCAGCGGCAGCGCCACCGTGCAGGCGACCATGCGCGAACTGCTGCGCACCATCGGCAGCGTGCTCGCCGAGGTGCCCAACCGGCTGACGCTGGAAGGCCACACCGACTCGATGCCGTTCGGCAGCACCGAACGCGGCTACAGCAACTGGGAGCTCAGCGCCGACCGCGCCAACGCGTCGCGTCGCGAACTCGTCGCGGGCGGCCTGCCCGAGGACCAGGTGCTGCGCGTGCAGGGCCTGGCGTCCAGCAACCCCTACGACCGTCGCGACCCCGCGGCGCCGGCCAACCGCCGCATCAGCATCGTGGTGATGACGCGCGAGGCCGAGGAGCGCGTCTTCCGCGCCACGCCCGAAGGCGCCGGCGAGGCCGAAACGCCTCCTGCGCCCGAGCTGCCGCCGACGCCTGCAGGGCTCGCGCCGGCGGTGCCGGCAGCACCCCTGCCAGCGGCCGCCGGCGAGCGCTCAAGTCCGCCTGCCCCCCTCCGATAAGACTGTCTACGCCCACGCCCGAGGTCCCGCCGCCATGAACGTCTCCACCGATCTGAAGTTCCTCATCGTCGACGACTTCTCGACGATGCGGCGCATCGTGCGCGGCCTGCTCAAGGAGATGGGCTGCAACAACGCCGACGAGGCCGAGGACGGCGCGGTGGCGCTGAGCATGCTGAAGAACGGCAAGTACGACTTCGTCGTCTCCGACATCAACATGCCCAACATGAACGGCTTCGACCTGCTCAAGGCGATCAAGGCCGACGAGCAGCTGCGCTACCTGCCGGTGCTGATGGTGACGGCCGAGGCGCGCAAGGAAGACATCGTGCTGGCAGCGCAGAGCGGCGCCGCCGGCTACATCGTCAAGCCCTTCACCAAGGTGACGCTGGAAGAGAAGGTGCAGAAGATCCTGCAGAAGATCGCCGCCACCGCCTGATCCGGCCCTAGCCCTGGGAGTTACGAGATGAAGATGGAAGACATCGCGCTGCTCGCGCCCGCCGAACCGCTGGTCGTTTCGCCCGAAGTGTTCCAGCAGCTCGGGTCCATCACCCGGCTGCTGCACGACACCATGCAGCAGCTGGGCGTGATGCCCAAGCTGCAGGTCGCCACCGACGGCCTGCCCGATGCGCGCAGCCGCCTCACCTACATCGCCACCAAGACCGCCGCCGCGGCCGAGAAGGTGCTGAATTCGGTCGATGCCGCGAAGGTGGAGCACGCGGCCATCGGCGACGCCACGCGCGAGATGGCCGCGGCCATCGTCGCCAACCCGGTCAAGGCGGTGGCCAGCGGCGCGGTGCTGAACTTCGTCAGGGACGTCGAGCAGCGCACCGAGCGCATCGACGGCCACCTCACCGACATCATGATGGCGCAGGACTTCCACGACCTCACCGGCCAGGTCGTGGCCAAGGTCGTGACCCTGGCCAACGACCTCGAGGACAGCCTGGTCAAGCTGCTGGTCTCGGTGGTGCCGCCCGAGCAGCGCGCCAAGGTCGACCCCAACGTGCTGCACGGCCCCATCGTCAACCCCGAGGGCCGCACCGACGTCGTCGCCAACCAGGGCGAGGTCGACGACCTGCTGGCCAGCCTGGGCTTCTAGGCGCCGCAGCCCCTGACCCCCGGATGACGGCGGGCTTTGCCCCGCTTATCAGGCTCAAGTCGCGCCGCCCAGGCGGCACCATGGCAAGGCTCCACCACGGAGCCTTTTTTCATCGCCCGCCATGGCCGACAGCGCCCAGGACCGCAAGCTCCCCGCATCGCAACGCAAGATCGTCAAGGCCCGCACCGAGGGCCAGGTCGCGCGTTCCCGCGATCTCGGGCACTTCGGCGCCATCGGCGCCGCGGTGGCGCTGCTGGCGGCGCTGGCGCCGCAGCTGTCGGACACGCTGACCCACATGCTCGCCGGCGGCCTGCGCTTCGACGCCAGCCTGCTGGCCCACCCCGAGGCCATGTCCGACCGCCTGCTGGCGCTGACGCTGCAGATGCTGGCGGTGCTCGCGCCGATGTTCGGCGTCATGCTGGCGGTGGCCGTCGGCGCCAGCCTGCTGGCGGGCGGCTGGAACTTCAGCCTGCATGCGCTGGCGCCGAACTTCGGCAAGCTCAACCCGTTGCCGGGCCTGCTGCGCGTGTTTTCCGGCCACCAGCTCACCGAAACGCTCAAGGCCTGCCTGCTGGCGGTGCTGCTGGGCGGCGTCGGCGCGGCCTGGCTGGCGCACCAGTGGATGCACCACGCCGAACTGCTGGCCATGCCGCTGCCGGCGGCGCTGGCGGCGGGCGGCGGGCTCATCCAGGGCGGGCTGCTGCTGCTGTGCGTGGTGCTCGGCGCCTTCGCCCTCGTCGACGTGCCGCTGCAACGCCAGATGCTGATGCGCCGGCTGCGCATGTCGCGCGAGGAAATGAAGAAGGAGCACAGGGAGAACGAGGGCAACGCCGAGATCAAGGCCAAGGTGCGCCAGCGCATGCGCGAGATGGCCAAGCGCCGCATGATGGCCGCCGTGCCCACCGCCGACCTGGTGGTGATGAACCCCAGCCACTACGCCGTGGCGCTGAAGTACGACGGCGCCGCGATGGCCGCGCCGCGCGTCGTGGCCAAGGGCACCGACCAGGTGGCGATGCGCATCCGCGACATCGCGCGCGAGTCCAAGGTGCCGGTGCTGCAGGCGCCGCCGCTGGCGCGCGCCCTCTACGCCCACACCGAGCTCGACCAGGAAATACCGGCGCGGCTGTTCTCGGCCGTGGCGCAGGTGCTGGCCTGGGTCTACCAGCTGCGCGACGCGCTGGCCGCCGGCCGCCCGCTGGCCGCCGAGATGCCCATGCCCGAGGTTCCCGCCGACCTGGACCCGCTGAACGACGCTGCGCCGGGGGCTGAGGCATGAAGGCGCTGCTGGCCCGTCTGAACGCGCTGCTGGGCCCCAACGGCGGCACCCTGAAGGCGCTGGTGCTGCCCGCCTTCGTGGTCATGATGCTGACCATGATGGTGCTGCCGCTGCCGGGCTTCGTGCTCGACCTGCTGTTCACCTTCAACATCGCGCTGGCGCTGACCGTGATGATGGTCAGCGCGCAGATGGTCAAGCCGCTGGACTTCGCGGCCCTGCCCACGGTGCTGCTGGTGACGACGCTGCTGCGGCTGTCGCTGAACGTGGCCTCCACCCGCGTCGTGCTGATGCAGGGCCACACCGGGCCGGGCGCGGCGGGCAAGGTCATCGAGGCCTTCGGGCACTTCCTCATCGGCGGCAACTTCGCCGTCGGGCTGATCGTCTTCGCCATCATCGTCGTCATCAATTTCGTCGTCGTCACCAAGGGCGCCGAGCGCATCGCCGAGGTCGGCGCGCGCTTCGCCCTCGATGCCATGCCGGGCAAGCAGATGGCCATCGACGCCGACCTGAATGCCGGCCTCATCGACGAGAAGATCGCGCGCCAGCGCCGCCTCGAAGTGGCCGAGGAAGCCGACTTCTTCGGCAGCATGGACGGCGCCAGCAAGTTCGTTCGCGGCGACGCCATGGCCGGGCTGCTGATCCTCTTCATCTCGGTCATCGGCGGCTTCGCCATCGGCATCGCCATGCACGGCATGGACGCCGGCGGCGCCGCCGACGCCTACGTCACCCTGGCCGTCGGCGACGCGCTGGTGGCGCAGATCCCGGCGCTGCTGATCAGCGTCGCCAGCGCCATGGTGGTCTCGCGCGTCGGCAAGGAACAGGACATCGGCACGCAGATCCGCGGCCAGGTCTTCGACTCGCCGCAGGCCCTGGGCGTGGCCGCCGGCGTCGTCGGGCTGCTGGGGCTGGTGCCGGGCATGCCGCACCTGGTCTTCCTCATCGTCGGCGGCGGCCTGGCCCTGCTGGCCTGGCAGCTGGTGAAGAAGCGCCGCCTGGCCGCGGCGGCGCCCGAGCGCACGCCCGGCACCGAGGTGCAGCCGGTCAACGCCGAAGCGAGCTGGGACGACCTCACGCCCGTCGACACGCTGGGGCTGGAGGTCGGCTACCGCCTCATCGCGCTCGTCGACAAGGCGCGCCAGGGCGACCTGCTCACCCGCATCAAGGGCGTGCGCAAGAAGTTCGCCCAGGACGTCGGCTTCCTGCCGCCGCCGGTGCACATCCGCGACAACCTCGTCGAGCTCAAGCCCAGCGCCTACCGCGTCACGCTGCGCGGTGCCGTGGTCGGCGAGGCCGAGGCCCAGCCCGGGCTGCTGCTGGCCATCAACCCGGGCGGCGCCACCCAGCAGCTGCCGGGCGCGCGCACCACCGACCCCGCCTTCGGCCTGCCCGCGGTGTGGATCGACGAGAGCCACAAGGAGATGGCCCAAATGGCCGGATTTACGGTCGTTGATTGCGCGACCGTCGTGGCCACCCACCTCTCACACTTGATGCAGGTGAATGCCGCGCGCCTGCTGGGCCGGGTGGAGACACAACAGCTCGTCGAGCATGTCACCAAGCTGGCCCCCAAACTGATCGAAGACGTCGTGCCCAAGATGGTCGGAATCGCCACCCTGCAGCGTGTGCTGCAACTGCTGCTCGAGGAAGGGGTGCACATCCGCGACATGCGCTCGATCGTCGAATGCCTGGCCGAACATGCCAGCACGGTGACCGAGCCGGCCGAGCTGGCGCGGCGCATCCGCGTCCACCTGGCGCCGGCCATCGTGCAGCAGATCTACGGCGGGGTGAAGGAGCTGGACGTCATCGCGCTCGACCCCGAACTCGAACGCCTGGTGACGCAGGCCCTGTCGAGCCCGCACGGCGCGGCGCTGGACCCCGGTGTGGCCGAGACGCTCAGCCGCAGCGCGGCCGAGAAGTCGCGGCGGCAGGAAGACCTGGGCCACCCGCCCTGCCTGCTGGTGCCCGACCTCATCCGCGCGCCGATGGCGCGGCTGCTCAAGCGCGCCGCGCCGCGGCTGAAGGTCCTCGGCCACAGCGAGATCCCTGAAACCCATTCGATCCGCATCGGGTCGATCATCGGAAGCCCGGCATGAACCTGAAGCGCTTCACCGCCCGAACCTCCCGCGACGCCCTGGCCATGGTGCGAGCCACCTTCGGCGACGAGGCCGTCGTGATGTCCACCAAGCCCTGCGCCGAAGGCGTCGAGGTGCTGGCGATGGCGCCCGAGAGCCTGGAACAGCTGGAACGCCTGGGCGCCGCGGCCGAGGCCGTGCCGCAGGCTCCGGCAGCGCGCGAGCCCGCCGCGCCGGCGAGCCCGCAGCGGCCGCCCGCAGCCGCACCGGCCCGCGGCGGCGAGAGCTTGGGCCAGCGCCTGCGCGAGCGCACCGAGCCGACGCTGGACGGTGGCGTCGAGCAGGACCTGGAACAGCTGCAGATGAGCACGCTCTCGTTCCAGGACTACGTGCGCCAGCGCATGCTCAAGCGCCGCGAATCCGAGCGCCAGGCCGAGCGCGCCGCCGCGGCCAGCGCCGAGCCGCCGCCGCCGCTGCCGG
>CAIWPS010000385.1 GCA_903914615.1 uncultured beta proteobacterium
CAGCGCCAGCGCGCCGTCGCGCGTGGCCTGCACCAGCTCGGCGACGCGCTGCGTGGCCTCCAGCGCTGCCGGCGAGCCTTCGGCGCTGGCCACCATCTGCGCGCCCGAGCCGGCGATGACGAGTTCGCCGATGAGGTCGATGAGCTTGTCGAGCTTGTCGGCGCGCACCTTGACGAAGCGGGTTTCTTCGGTGCGGCGCGGGCGCGGCGCGCTGCGGTGGTCGGTGCCGGCTTCGCGGCGATCGGGCACCGGGCCCGCGGCGGGCGCCGCGGCCTGGGCCGCGGCCGCGACTGCGACCGGCAGCACGACCAGCTCGCAGTCGTCGAGGGCGAACTCGAAGACCTGCTCGATCTCGGTCTGCCCGGCGGTGGTGAGCAGGCGCAGCTCGAAGCCGAGGTGGCAGGCCTCGGCGTCCAGCGCCTCCAGCGCCGGCACGGCGTCGGCCAGGGTGTGGCAGGACTGCACGGTGCCCAGGGTGCCCAGGTAGCGGATGAAGGCCAGCGGGTCGAGGCCGTTGCGCAGCGCGTCGGCACCGAAGCGCAGCGAGATCTGCCAGCACGCGGCTGCGCCGGCCGCGGCCGCGACCGCTGGCGCCGCGGCGCTTGCCGCCGGCGCGGTGGCGCCGCGCAGATCGCGCAGGCGCTGGCCCAGCGCCAGGCTGCGCGAGCGCACCGCGGGGTCGCTGTCGCCGCTGCGCACCTCGTCGATGAGCGCGCCCATCTGGTCGCGGCCTTCCAGCAGCGCCGCCGCGATGGGCTCGCTGACCGTGAGTTCGCCGCTGCGCAGCGCTTCCAGCAGCGTTTCCACCTCGTGGGTGAACGAGACCACCGCGTCGAGGCCGAACAGGCCCGCCGTGCCCTTGATGGTGTGGGCGGCGCGGAAGGCGGCGTTGAGGTTCTCGGCGTCGTCGGGCGCGGTCTCCATCACCAGCAGCGCCTGCTCGAACTGGTGCAGCATGTCGGCGGCCTCGTCGAGGAAGCCGACGCGGGCGATGGCGATGATCTCTGCGTCGTCGTGGGCGGACATCGGGTCTTCCTGGTCTCAGGCCGCGCGGGCGTCGCGCAGCAGGTCCTGCAGGCCGAAATGGGCCAGGGCGTCGTTCACGGCCGGGCTGGCGGCGACGATGCGCAGCGCGTCGCCGCGCTCGGCCAGGCTGCGCCGCGTGGCCAGCAGCAGCTGCACGCCGGCGCTGTCGAAGTCGCTCACCGTGGCGAGGTCCAGCGTCAGGTCGCCGCTGTGCGCGGACAGGGCCTGCAGCAGCGTGGCGTGGCAGGCGGCGGCCTGGGCGATGGTGAGTTCCGGGCCCAGCGGCAGGGCGGCGTTGGTGCTCATCGCGGGCTCAGACGCAGAGCTTGTTGACGGCATCGACCAGCTGCGATGGCTGGAAGGGCTTGGTGATCCAGGCCCGCGCGCCGGCCGCCTTGCCCTCGGCCTTCTTGGCGTCCTGCGACTCGGTCGTGAGCATGATGACCGGCGTGAACTTGTAGTTCCCGGTGGTCTTGAGGTGGCGCAGGAAGCTCAGCCCGTCCATGTTGGGCATGTTCACGTCGCAGACGATGAGGTTGAGCTTGCGCCCGTCGAGCTTGCCCACGGCGTCCTTGCCGTCCACGGCTTCCACGGTGTCGTAGCCGGCCTTGCTCAGCGCCAGCTTGACGACGGTGCGGAAGCTGCCCGAGTCGTCGACGATCATCACGGTCTTGGCCATTGCGTTCACTCCGTCTAATCAGAAAAACTCGACACCGGCGCCCTGGTCGATGTGCACGTTGCCGTGGTGGCTGGAGCGCTGCTCTTCCATCGTGTAGCTGGCCTCCAGCGCCGCCAGCCAATCGGCGGCATCGGCGTGGCTGGCCTGCGGGTGCTCGGCCACCCAGGCCGCCAGGTTGTCCATGTCGTTGGCGACGACGGACAGCATCTGGCTCATGCGGTCGCCGAACTGGAAGTGCATGAAGGTCTCTTCGAGTTGCGCCGCCAGCGACTGGCTGAGCTGCTGCACCTCGCCCGAGCCGTTCAGCGCGCCGGCCAGGCCGCCCAGCAGCGCCGCCAGGGCCTCGCGGGCGCGCAGGTCGATCTCCAGCCGCAGTTCCTCGGGCGAGGTGTCGCCGACGAGCGCGGTGCGGGTGCTCTTGGCGATGCCTGCGGCCAGCGTCTTGGCGGTGCGTTCGATCTGCTCGCCGGTCTCGCCGATGCGTGCCGACAGCATGCGCAGTTCGGTGGCCACGGCCTGCGCGCCGCCCTGGCTGCCGGCGGCCAGGCGGTTGGCTTCGATGGAGGCGTTGAAGGCCACCAGCCGGGTGTGGCGCGCCTGTTCGCGCGCCTGCTTGGCCAGCTGCAGCAGCTCGGCCAGGCCGACGCCGCAGCGCTGCAGCTCGGCCACCGCGGCGTCGCGCTCGGCGAAGGCGCGCGTGCTGGCGGCGGTCAATGCGTCCAGTGCCGGTGACTCGCGGCGCACGGCACTGTCCACGGCGCCGGGCGCGGCGGTGACGCTGAAGGCGCCGAGGTTCTCCGACAGGCTGCCCAGCGATGCAGCGATGCCGCTGAAGGTCTCCAGCAGCCGGGCCAGGCCGGCGCTGGCGGTGTCGCGGGTGGATTCGAGCTGGCGGCTCCACACCGGCACCACCTGCGACACCATGAGCGCGGCGCCGGCCCCGCCCGGCTCGGCCTGGGCCTGCCGCGCGCGGGGCGCTGGCCGGCCTGCAGGGCTGGCTGCGGCAGGGCGCCACAGCGCCGCGGCTGCCGCTGCCA
>CAIWPS010000386.1 GCA_903914615.1 uncultured beta proteobacterium
CCCCCTCAGATGTGACTTTGGCCGGCCTCGTCGGCTGGCGCAAGGCATTCCGGAGGATGGGATCGCGGGAGGTGCCCATGTCATTCTCAGCGTCTGTTGCGCCCTCGTCGCGGCCCGCTACAGTGCGCCCGCCGCCGGCCGGCGTTGCCCTGGCGCCACTGCGCTCCACTCGCATCCTGGACCAGTTGCGCGAGCGCATACGCCTGCTGCACTACAGCAAGCGCACCGAGGAGGCCTATGTCCAATGGTGCCGCGCCTTCATCCGCTTCCATGGCGTGCGCCATCCCGCCGAGATGGGCGGTCCGGAGGTCGAGGCCTATTTGACCTGGCTGACGAACGAACGCCAGGTCTCGGTCTCCACCCACAAGCAGGCGTTGTCTGCCCTGCTGTTCTTGTTTAGCAAGGTCTTGCAGGCCGATCTGCCCTGGATGGCCGAGATGGCTCGTCCTCGGATCCAGCGGCGTCTGCCGGTCGTGCTGTCTCAGGACGAGGTGGCGGCAGTGTTGCGGGGGCTGCAGGGCGAGCATCTTCTGCTGGCCCAGGTGTTGTACGGCACCGGGATGCGTTTGTTCGAGGGCTTGCAGTTGCGTGTCAAAGACGTCGACTTCTCGCACCAGACCATCGTGGTGCGTTCCGGCAAGGGCGGCAAGGACCGCTTGTTGATGTTGCCGCAGCGCCTGGTGCTGGCCTTGAGGAAGCAGCTGGCTCGGGACCACGCCCTGTGGCAGCAGGATCAGAACGCAGGCCAGAGTGGCGTCGAGATGCCCGACGCGCTGGAGCGCGAGCATCCGCATGCCGGTGCTTCCTGGCCCTGGTTCTGGGTGTTTCCGCAGGCCACTCACTCCACCGATCCGCGCAGCGGGATCGTTCGGCGCCACCACCTATACGACCAGACATTTCAGCGGGCCTTCAAACGTGCCGTTCACGCTGCTGGCATCCCGAAACCGGCCACGCCGCACACTTTGCGGCACGCCTTCGCCACGCATTTGCTGCAAGCTGGCTACGACATCCGCACGGTGCAGGAGCTGCTGGGTCACGCGGATGTCGCCACCACCATGATCTACACGCATGTACTCAAGATCGGCGGAGGCGGGGTACGCAGCCCAATTGACTCGATCGCGTTGACTTGACTGCGGCCATCCAATGGGCGGCGGCGCTCACGATGCGCACCGTCGTCCATGCCATGGTGCACGTCTCGGGTCGTGTACTCGGGCGCCGTCGAGAAGGCCAGGCTGACTGACGAGGTGGCCCGCCACAGAGCTGCCGGTCGCGACGGGCTGCAATGGGTCGACACCGGCGGACCGATGTCCCGATCGGTCCGCCCGAAACCTGTCGGTCGGACCGCGCATCCTCAAAGCTGACTATGGGGTAAACCCGGATTCGGCCATTATGGAGAGCTCTCCATAATGGCCGTTATGCACAGGTCCCAGTTATGAACAGCTCGGCTGTGGCAAGGGCTGGAGGTCCTTGGTAGCGGGGCGTTCCTGATCTTCGCGGCTACGCAATGCTGGACATAAGCCCG
>CAIWPS010000387.1 GCA_903914615.1 uncultured beta proteobacterium
CGCACGCCGAGGAACTGCGGGACTGGCTCGCCGCCTGAGCCTGCCCGCTGTCGGTCCACCAAGGGGACAACGGGCAAAGCGGGTCTGCGGCAGCGCCCGCAACGACAGCCGCTGCCCCGGCGTACGGAGGCTGGTCACGATGCCTGGCCCACAGGGCCAGGCGTCCACCGCCAGGGATCGCATCGTGGAACACATGGTTCGCAAGCGGCCGTGCGCGCGGGACGCACAGGTGCCGCTCATTTCGCTCGCGACCACGATGCACCACGGCAGCAAGCACCATCAGGCGCAAGGGCACAAGCTCAACAAACTCGTCAAGTGCGCCGAGATCGCGTTGGAAACCAGCGTCAAGAAGGTGCCTGCAGGCCCATCTTCAACAAAGCCGCGCAGACCTGGAGCCCTGCCCTCTTCTGGCAGGGCGGCGGGGCCGCAAGGTCATCTGGTCATGGCCATCCAGGGCATGCCGACGAGCAGGAACACAACGATGAAGATGACGCCGAAGACGGCACCCAGCACCCAGTAGTCGCGCGCCGGCAGGTAGCCCGAGCCGTAGTACACCGGGCTCGGCCCGGTGGCGTAGGGCGTCAGCATGCCCATGATGCCCAGCGTCAGGCACAGCAGCAGCGAGAACTGAGCCATGTCCAGACCCGGGATCGTCGCGCCCACTGCCAGCATCACCGGCAGCATCGCGGTGACATGCGCGGTGACGCTGGCGAACAGGTAGTGCGAGAAGTAGAAAATCAATACCAGAAGCACCATCGCCAGCCACGGCGAGTAGCCCGCCATGCCTGAGGCCACGGCGCCGGCGAACCACTTCACGAAGCCGACGCGGCTCAGCCCCTCGGCCAGGGCCACCAGAGTGGCGAACCAGGCCAGTGTGTTCCAGGCTGCCTTGTTGGCCATCATGTCGTCCCAGCTGACGACGCGGGTTATGAGCATGAAGACGATGACCAGCAGCGCTGCCGTGGTGGGGTTGATGAATTCGCCGCCGAAGATCCACAGCGCCAGCGCGATCAGCACCAGCGCGAGCAGCGTCAGTTCGCGCGCGCTCGGGCCGCCCATCTTGCGCAATTCCTCGGCCGCCCACCGCGGCACCTCGTCGCCCTGCCGCACGCCCGGCGGGTAGAGCAGGTAGGTCAGCAGCGGCACCGCCAGCAGCAGCAGGAGGCCCACCGGCGCGAAGGCCGTGAACCACTGCGCCCAGGTGATGTCGATGCCCGCCGTCTTCTTCACCAGTTCCAGTGCCAGCAGGTTGGGTGCTAGTGCGGTCAGGAACATCGAGCTCGTGACGCAGGTGGTGGCGATGGCCACCCACATCAGGTACGAGCCGATGCGCCGGGCCGAGGGGTCGTTGGGGCGCGAGTCGTACAGGGCCGGCAGGTTGCGGATCACCGGGTAGATGGTGCCGCCGCTGCGCGCCGTGTTGGACGGCGTGAACGGTGCCAGCAGCGCGTCGGCGAAGACCACCGCGTAGCCCAGCGTGAGCGTGCGCCGCCCCATCGCCTTGACAAGCATCAGCGCGATGCGGCGGCCCAGGCCCGTGGTTTCGTAGCCGAGGGCGAACATGAAGGCGCCAAAGATCCGCCACACGGTGGCGGTGGAGAAGCCCGACAAGGCCCCGGCCAGCGCCGCGCTGGCGACCTTGCAGCCGGGCGTGGCCAGTTCGGCCGGCGCGAAGAGCACGTAGGGCGCGAGCACGGCCGCGGTGGTGACGCCGATGAG
>CAIWPS010000388.1 GCA_903914615.1 uncultured beta proteobacterium
CTGCTCGACGTCCCGACCCGGGAAGACGCGCTGGCATGGGCTGCGCGCTGCCCGGCGGCAGACTGGGCCACGGTCGAGGTGCGCGAGACCGGGCCCTGCTTCCTCTGATCGGTACTTTCCCGGACCGCGTGCCGGCCTGGTCGAAATCGGCCACGGCCGTTCGTCGAGAGGATGAGACAGCCAGTCACCACCCAGCGCCCATGGCAGTCATGCCGCAGAAAGAGTAGACACGATGTTCAAGCTTGCCCACAAGATCACCCCCTTTCTCTGGTACGACCGCCAGGCCGGCGATGCCGCCGAGCTGTACATCAGGCTCTTCGGCAGCGGCCGCGTCGTCCACACGCAGCGTTGGGGCGAAGGCACACCCTACCCGGCCGGCAGCGTGATGGCCGTGAGCTTCGAGCTGCATGGGCAGCCGCTGGTGGCCTTCAACGGCGGCCCGCACTTCAAGCTGAACGAAGCGGCGTCGCTGTTCGTGCAGTGCGACGACCAGGCCGAGGTCGACAGGCTCTGGGACGGCCTCATCGCGAACGGCGGCACGCCCAGCCGGTGCGGCTGGCTGAAGGATCGCTTCGGCCTGAGCTGGCAGATCGTGCCCAAGGCCCACATGCAGATGATGAGTGACGGCGACAGCGCGCGTGTGGCCCGCGTCGTGCAGTCGATGATGACGATGGGCAAGTTCGACATCGCGACGCTGCAACGCGCCTACGACGGCGTCTGAGGGCATGCAAGCGAGTACCGCCGCAGCGGCCGGCATCGTCGACCGCGTGCCGCGGCGGCGCGCGAAGGCGCAGCGGTCGAATGCGGCCGGGCGCAGGACAGGATAGCGTCGTGTCTGCCCCGTCCCGTGCCACCCACGATGCGATCGCCGCCGTCTGGCGCGTCGAAGCCGCCAGGGTCACAGCCGCGGTCGCGCGAATCACCCAAGACCTCGGCGTGGCCGAAGAACTGGCAGGCGATGCGCTGGTCGCTGCGCTCGAGCACTGGCCGCGCGAGGGCGTGCCGGCCAACCCCGGCGCCTGGCTCACGACCACGGCCAAGCGCCGGGCACTCGACCACCTGCGTCACCGTGCGATGGCTGCAGCTGAACACGAAGCGCTGGCGCGCGATGACGAAGCCCGCGGGGCCATGTTCACGCCCAGCGTGACCGACGCCCTGATCGCCGCCGAGGCCGACCCCGTGGGCGACGACCTGCTGCGCCTGATGTTCACCGCCTGCCAACCCGTGCTCGGGCGCGACGCGCAGCTGGCGCTGACCCTGAGACTCGTTGCGGGGCTGACCACGGACGAGATCGCGCGCGCCTTCCTCGTCCCCGAGGCGACGATCGCGCAGCGCATCGTGCGCGCCAAGCGAACGCTCGCCGAGGCCTGCGTGCCCTTCGAACTGCCGCCGCGCGAGCAGCTGGGCGAGCGCCTGGCCGCGGTGCTCGAAGTTGTCTACCTGATCTTCAATGAAGCTTATGCCGCGACCCGCGGCGACGACTGGATGCGCCCGGCGCTGTGCGAAGAGGCGCTGCGCCTGGCCCGCACGTTGACGGCACTGGCCCCGGCCGAGCCTGAGGCGCATGGCCTGCAGGCACTGCTCGAGATCCAGGCCTCGCGTGCGGCCGCGCGCGTCGATGCGCAAGGCCGGCCGGTCCTGCTGATGGATCAGGACCGGTCGCGCTGGGATCAGCAGCTGATCCGCAGTGGCCTGGCCGCGCTGGCGCAGGCCCAGGCGCTGGGTGGGGGCCGCGCGCCCGGCCCCTACGCGCTGCAGGCCGCCATCGCGGCCTGCCATGCGCGGGCGGCACGCGCCAAAGACACTGACTGGAACGCGATCTGCAGGTTGTACGACGCACTGCTCGCGGCGCAACCGTCGCCGGTGGTCGAACTCAACCGCGCAGTGGCGATCAGCCGCGCCCTGGGCCCGGCGGCGGCGCTGCCTCTGGTGCAGGCGCTGAGCTCACGGCCGCAACTCGCAAACTACCATCTGTTGCCCTGCGTGATGGCCGATCTGCTGGCTGGGCTGGGCCGACACGCCGAAGCACGGGCAATGTGGCGGCGCGCGGCCCGGCTGACCCGCAACGCGCGCGAGCGCCAGCTGCTGCTGGCCCGTGCCCACGGCACGCCGCCTGAAGGAGACGGCCATGCGCCCGAGCCCGCCCTACCTTCGTCAACACCCGCCAAGGAGCCCCCATGAGCCGACCCTCCGCCACTGCCCCGGCTTCCCGCAGGACCGCCGCGCGCGACAAGCCGGGGGCGGCCACTCGCCTCGTCGTCCTCGTGGCCACGCGCAAGGGCGCGTGGCTCTTTCATGGCGACCTGCGGCGCAAGACATGGAAGGTCGACGGCCCGCACTTCCTGGGCCACTCCATCAGCCATGTACAGCTCGACCCGCGTGACGGCCGCACGCTGCTGGCTGCGGCCAAGACCGGCCACCTCGGCCCGACGATCTTCCGCTCCACCAACGCCGGCCGCACCTGGAATGAAGCGCGGCAGCCCCCGGCCTTCGCGGCACCCACCGGCGGCCTGCCCGGCCGCTCGGTCGACCACACCTTCTGGCTGACCCCAGGGCACGCCAGCGAGCGCGACACCTGGTACGCCGGCACGTCGCCGCAAGGCCTGTTCCGGTCGGAGGACGGTGGTGTCAGCTGGGTGCCGCTGCCGGCGGTGAACGACGACCCGCGGTTTCGCGAGTGGATGGGGACGGTGCAGGACGGCACGCCCGACGGCCCGAAACTGCATTCGATCATCGTCGACCCGCGCGATGCATCGCACCTGTACTTTGCGATGTCGGGCGGCGGCGTTCACGAGTCGCACGACGCTGGCCGCAGCTGGGCCACCTTGATCGAGGGCCTCGAGGTCGTCGAAGGGTTCGATGCCGGCAACGTCTCCTTCCACGACCCGCACTGCGTGCGGCTGTGCCCCGGCCTTCCCGACCGGCTGTACCAGCAGAACCACTGCGGCATCTACCGGCTCGACCGCACCGCAGGCCCGGCCGGCCAGCCCGCCACCGGCCGCTGGCAGCGCATCGGCCGCAAGATGCCCAAGCGTGTCGGCGACATCGGCTTCCCGATGGTGGTGCACCCGCGCGACCCCGACACGGCCTGGGTGTTCCCGATGGACGGCACGACCGTGTGGCCGCGCACCAGCCCCGGCGGCCGACCGGCGGCCTACATCACGCGCAACGGCGGGCGCAGCTGGCAGCGTCTGGACCAGGGCCTGCCGGAGAACCAGGCCTGGTGGACGTGCAAGCGCCAGGCGATGACGGTGGACACCCTGTCCGCGCCGGCGCTGTACCTCGGCACCACCAGCGGCGAGCTGTGGATCGGCCGTGACGAGGGCGCGCGCTGGTCCAACATCGCCCGCCATCTGCCGGAGATCTACGCCGTCGAAGTGGCTGCGCTTGCATGATTCACGGGCGCGCGATGGGCCGCTGCGAGGCGGCCGGATGAAGGTGCTGATACCAGGCGCCCTGCGGTCCTACACGCGCCTGTCGCAGGTCGAAGCCTTCGGCAGCACGCTGGACGGGTTGTTCGACGATCTCGAGCGCCGCTACCCCGGACTGCGATTCCGCGTCGTCGACGAGCAGCGCCTGTTGCGGCCCAACATGCGCATCTTCGTGAACGGCCTTGGCGTTCGCGAGCTCCAGCACCCCCTGCAGCCGGACGACTTCGTCGCCGTCGTGCTGGCGCTCAGCGGGGGCTGACGGGTCAGGCCTGGCGCGGAATGCGGGCACGGATCGTCGTGCCCTGTCCGGGAGCGGACTCGACCGTCAGCTGCCCGCCGATCGACGCCACGCGGAAACGCATGCCCGCCAGGCCGTGGCCCAGCGTGCGCTGGGTGGCGGCGAAGCCGCGCCCGTCGTCGCGGATCTGCACCAGCGCGTGTTCGCCGTCCAGGGCCAGCCGCAGACTGACCTGGCGGGCCTGCGCGTACTTCGCGATGTTGGTCAGCGCCTCCTGAACGAGCCGGTAGACGACCAGCGCGCACTCGGGCGGCAGCGAGATTTCCTGCAGGTCCTGCTCGACCGGAATTTCGCTGCCGGCCGCCCACTCGTCGCACAGGATGTGCAGGGCCGGGCCGAGGCCGAGGTTGTCCAGCGACGAAGGGCGCAGGTCCTCGATGATGCGGCGCTTGAGCGCGATGCCGGCGTCCAGCGTGGCATGCAGGTGGGCCACGCGCTCGGCGACCTCGGGCCCGGCCTGGGCCAGCCGCGAGCGCATGCGCGCCAGGTCGAGCTTGGCGGCGGTGAGCAGGCCGCCCAGTTCGTCGTGCAGTTCGCGCGCCAGGCGGCCCCGCTCGTCCTCGCGCACCGTCTGGAGGTGGCGCGTGAGGTCGCTCAGCTCCAGCGTGCGGCTGGCCACCGCGTCCTCGAGTTTGTCGCGTTCGGCGTGCAGCGCGTTGAGGTAGGTCTTCCGCTCGATGTCGCGGTTGCGCAGCAGTCGCATCGTGGTCAGCACCGCTGCCAGGCAGGCCAGCACCAGCGCCAGGATGCTGAAGCGGCTGGTCAGCAGCACGCGGTCGCGCTGTTCGCCGGATTCCAGAAGTTCCCGCGTCTGCGCCTGGACCAGCGCGTCGACGCGCCGGTCGATCTCGGCCATCTGCTCGCGGCCGATGTCGGACAAGGTCAGTTCGATCGCCGTCTCGCGCAGGCCGGCGTCGAAGCGCTTGATGGTCTCCTGAAGTTCGGAGACCTTGCGCTCGGTGGCCTCCATGATCTGGGCCAGCGCCTGCGCTTCCTGCGGCCGCTTCAAACCCTCGCGCCGCAGGTCCTCCACCGCGTCGCCGATGCCGGCCAGGGCC
>CAIWPS010000389.1 GCA_903914615.1 uncultured beta proteobacterium
GGCCACCGCGTGCTGGCCTACGTCGACAGCGGCGTGGCCGAGGACTACCGCGCCCACGAGCGCGGCATGGCCTTCGCCGAGGCCGCGCGAGCCGGCGGCGCGCAAGTCACCGTGGTCGGCGCGCCGCCCGGCGACGCCTTCGACGCCGGCCGGCAGGTGCTGGGCGAGCTGACGCGGGCCGGTCCGCCCGCCGTCACGGCGGCGGCCTTCGCCAACGACCACCTGGCCTGCGGTGCGCTGCTCGAGGCCACGCGGCGCGGAGTGCGCGTGCCGGCGCAACTGGCCTTGCTGGGCTTCGGCGATTTCGCCATCTCGCGCCAGCTCAGCCCGGCGATGTCCAGCGTGCAGTTGCCGCGCTACGAGATCGGCAGCGAGACCGCGCGTTCACTGCTGGACGCCTTGCGGCTGGGCCGGCCCGCGGTGCCGGTGGCACTGCCGTGGGCGCTGGTGGCTCGGGGCAGCACGGGGCCGGGCTGAGCCGCGGTGGCGAGGGCGGGGTGGGCGTGGCCCGGGCTGGGCGCCCGACGGGGTCGCCGGCTGCGGCGCAGCGTACCTATCGGCCGCCTTCGTGCCTTGAAGCGGCCCCGCGCCATGGCGCAGGACGCGGACGCACGAGCGGCCTTCGCGCCTCCGCATTCGTGTAGAAGCCGCAGTCCAGCTTGAGCCTGGTGCGCAAGGACGTGACAGCCGCTTCCAGGTCGGCCTCGCGTGCGTGATCGCTTCTCAACAAGTCCAGCAGCCTGAACAGCTGCTGCGTGGCGTTCCAGGACAGGTACAAGGCCCCGGCCTGCTTCGTGTACCACGCCAGGATGGCCCGGTCGAGCTGCTCGCGCAGGTCGGCGGGAATTCCGGCGCTGCCTTCGATGCCGACGATTTCGGGCGGCAGGGTGGTGATTTCTCAAAGCGCGCACAGCGCCGCTCGGCCAGCGCGCGCACCAGCTCGTCCCGGGACTTCCTCTCCTGGAGGAACCACTGGGCTGCGAAACCTGCGACGAAGCCGGCCGCCGGCAGCAGCACGAGCTTCGCGGCTTCGAGGAGGAACTCAGAGGCCATGGCCCGGCCATTCCGCGATGCGGGGTATCAGTCGGCCGCGCTGGCAGCCCGCGCCACCCCGGCGTCCTGTGCCTGCTTGAACCCTTCGACGATCTTGGCCTTTTGCGCCTGCGCCTGGCTGGCCTGCGCGGCTTCCGTGGCAGCCACCGTGGCGGCCGTTCCGGCCACGTCGGCACCGCAGCCCGCCAGGGCGCCGATCAGCAGGGCCGATGCAAAGAGGCAGGGACGACGGCATGGGTGCATGGGAAGCTCCTCGGGGATCGTCGGATGCGTAGCGTAATCGACGGCGGGTCCCGGCCGCCGCAGTCCTGCAGCGGCCGCACCTTCAGGTCACGTCGGCCGCGACAGCAGGTTGACGTAGTCGTGCTGGTTCGTGGTCACCGTGCTCACCCGCCATTCCACGGGCTGCCCGCCCAGGTCCAGCGCCACGCGGCGCACCTGCAGCACCGGTTGACCCACTGGCACGCCCAGCACGCGGGACGCTGCGCGGTCGGCGCCGACCGCGCGCAGCCGCTCGTGCGCGCGCACGACGGTGATGCCGAATTCCGACTGGTAGAGGTGGTAGATGGTGCTGGGCCGCTCGCGAAAGCGCTTCTCGGTGAGGCCGCGGAACAGCGCGGCCGGGATGGCCAGCCGGTCGTGCACCACCGGCCGGCCCTGCAGGCGCAGCCGGTTCTCGATCAGCAGCGCCGGTTCACCCGGCTTGCGTGCCAGCGCGGCCGCGGCGTCCTCGTCCAGGCGCCCGCGCTCGAAGGACACGAGCTCCACCGCCGGGGCCTGCCGCAGCCCGTCGCTGCGCTCGACGTGAAAGAACTGGAACAGGAAACGGTCACTGTTGTGGGTGGCGACGAAGGTGCCACGGCCCTGGCGCCGCACCAGGATGTGCTCGGCGACGAGGTCGTCCACCGCCCGCCGCAGCGTGCCCACCGAGACGCCGAAGCCGCGGGCCAGCTCGGTCTCGCTGGGCAGGGCGGCGCCCGGGGCCACGGAACCGTTCTCGATGGCGCGCAGCAAGGCGCGCTTGACGGCGCGGAACAGCGGCATGCCGGCGGCCTCGGGTGCGATCGTGCCCAGCCCGGCGACGGGCGCCGCGGCGGCGGGACGGGTGCGTCGAGAAGTGCGCATCGGGCCATTGTAGGCAGGCCTGCGCCTTCTCATTCAGGTCATCTATATGACCTGTTTGACGGCTGTGTGCGGTACCGTGATACTCGCCGCCGGCCCGACCGCGCGGCCCAGACCCAGAGGAGCAAAGGATGATTCATTTCGTGTTGCACGACGCCCACGACAGCGTCGCCGTGGTGGTGGTGGAAGGCGTGAAGGCCGGCATGGCGCTGAACGGCTGGGTCATGGACGACGACCGCATGGTCAGCGTCCAGGCGCGCCAGGACATTCCCATCGGCCACAAGGTGGCGCTGAAGGACATGGCCACCGGCGACACCGTGATCAAGTACGGCATCGACATGGGCAAGGTGGTGGCGCCCATCCAGGCGGGCGAGCACGCCCATGTCCACAACATCAAGACAAAGAGATGGTGACCCCCCGGAGCGGCTGACGCCGCACCCCCCAAGGGGGCAACGCCAGCGGCCCGGCGAAGCCGGTTCCGCGGCGTTTGCTTGAAACGATCCAGTTACGGAGATCTCTCATGAGCGTCATTTCTTCAGACAGCACCTTCCTGGGCTACCGCCGCGAGAACGGCCGCGTCGGCGTGCGCAACCACGTCGTCATCCTGCCGCTGGACGACCTGTCCAACGCCGCGGCCGAGGCCGTGGCGCACAACATCAAGGGCGCGCTGGCCATACCGCACCCCTA
>CAIWPS010000390.1 GCA_903914615.1 uncultured beta proteobacterium
CTGGACCCGCAGGCCTACGGCGTGACGCTGCAGCCGCTGCCGCCGGGCCGTTTCGCGAAGAACGACGTCGGCTTCACCGACCCCACCGGCACCGACCACGACGCGCTGGGCGCAGGGCTGAAGAAGGCGCTCTACAACTACATGCACGGCCTTGGGGCTGGACGACGACGTCAGCGGCTGGTTCGATTTCAAGGTGCCGAAGACGCGCGTGCCGCGGCAGTTCATCGCCCGCGCGCTGGCCTGAACTAGATCTGGGTTCGCGGCGACGACACGCTGCACCACCGGCGGCTTGACAGGCGCACCGCGTCGACGACCTCGGGCTGCCGCACCGCCGCTTCGTCGTGAACCACCAGCACCCAGCGACCGTCCTGCAGATGGCGCCGCAGCACGCGGTCGAAGCGCCGCCTCGAAGGCTGACCGCGCCACCACAGGCTGCCTGCGGCGCCGACCACGGTGCCCAGCATCGCCGCCAGTGCCAGGGCCGTCAGGGTTTCGGCGGCCAGCGCCGGGCTGTCGTCGAACAGCACCCAGCCAGCGGCGAGCAGCGCGCCGGCCATTGCGCCGAGCAGGCTCATCAGGAAGAGGTCCGCCCCGCGCGACTGGCCGGCGGCATGCGCCGGCCGTGCCCAGCGGCGCGACCGGCGCATGAAGCGCAGCCAGGGCGCGTCGACCGGGCCCAGCACCACGGGCGGCGCAGGCGCCTGCGGCGCCAGTGCGGCAACGCGGCTGGCCGCCAGGCGCGCATAGGCATGGCTGTCGTAGCAACCGGCCACGCATTCGATGCTGGCGTACTCGACTTCGCGGCCGCCGTGGACATGCGGCTGCCCAGGCTGCGGGCGGTCTGCAGCGGTGCCGATGGCGACGGGGGGCAAGGGGGTTGGCTTCAAGGCGGACCTGCGGACTCACGGTACAAGTCGAGTGTGCGTGGCGCGCAGCGGCGGTTCTGTGCGTTGGCGCACCCAGCCGGCGGCGCAGTGCCTTCGACGCCTGAAGCGCCGGCCGGCGACCGCGGCCGCTCAGCCCGGGGGTCGGCTGCTGCAGGCGCAGCTCAGAGCGCGCCTTGCGCGCGCAGCCCTTCGATCTCGCTGGCGCCGTAGCCCAGCCCGGCCAGGATGGCGTCGGTGTGCTGGCCCAGCGCCGGCACCGCGTCCATGCGCGGCTCGAAAGCCGCGGGCATGCCCGGCGGCCGCAGCGCCGGCACCGGGCCTGCGGGTGTGTCCACGCTCGCCCAGCGGCCGCGCGCCTGCAGCTGGGCGTGGGCCCACACGTCCTTCATCGCGTTCACGCTGGCGTTGGCGATCTGCGCTTCTTCCAGCCGCGCGATCACCTCTTCGAGCGTCAGCGCCGCGAAGGCCTCGGTGATGAGGGCGTGCAGCGCCGGCCTGGCCGCCACGCGCTTGGCATTGGCGTTGTAGCGCTCGTCGTCGGCCAGTTCCGGCCGGCGCAGCACGCGAGCGCAGAACTGCTGCCACTCGCGCTCGTTCTGCAGCCCCAGCATCACCGTGCGGCCGTCGCCGGCGGTGTAGGGGCCGTAGGGGACGATGGTGGCGTGCGCGGCGCCGGCGCGCGGCGGCGGCGGCGCACCTTCGAAGGCGTAGTACAGCGGGTAGCCCATCCACTCGACCATGCTCTCGAGCATCGAGACGTCGATGCGGCAGCCCTGGCCGCTGCGGCCGCGCTGGATCAGCGCGGCGAGGATGTTGCTGTAGGCGTACATGCCGGCGGCGATGTCGGCGATCGAGCAGCCGGCCTTGGCCGGCGCCTCGGGCGTGCCGGTGATGGACAGGAAGCCGGCCTCGCTCTGGATCAGCAGGTCGTAGGCCTTCTTGTCGCGGTAGGGGCCGGGCGCGGCGGGGTCGTCGCCGTAGCCCGAGATGTCGCAGACGATGAGCCGGGGGTGGCTCGGCTTCAGCGCCTCGAAGGACAGGCCCAGCCGCGCCGCGGCGCCGGGGGCCAGGTTCTGCACCAGCACGTCGGCGTTGGCGAGCAGGCGCGACAGCACCTCGCCGGCGCGCGCATGCTTGAGGTCCAGCGTCAGGCTTTCCTTGCTGCGGTTGGTCCAGACGAAATGCGAGGACAGGCCGCGCACGCGCGTGTCGTAGCCGCGCGCGAAGTCGCCGACGCCGGGGCGCTCGACCTTGATCACGCGCGCGCCCAGGTCGGCCAGCTGGCGCGTGCAGTAGGGCGCCGCGATGGCGTGCTCCAGCGTGACGACGGTGATGCCTTCGAGGGGTCGCATCGGGGTGTGCTCAGAAGGAACGCGGCAGCCCGAGCACATGCTCGGCCACGAAGCTCAGGATCAGGTTGGTGGAAATCGGCGCCACCTGGTACAGCCGCGTCTCGCGGAACTTGCGTTCGACATCGTATTCATGCGCGAAGCCGAAGCCGCCGTGGAACTGGATACAGGCGTTGGCCGCTTCCCAGCTGGCCTTGGCGGCCAGGTACTTGGCCATGTTGGCCTGCGCGCCGCAGGGCTGGTGGGCGTCGAAGAGCCTGCAGGCCTGCCAGCGCATCAGGTCCGCAGCCTCGACCTCGATGTAGCTCTCGGCGATGGGGAACTGCACGCCCTGGTTCTGGCCGATGGGGCGGCCGAAGACGACGCGCTCGCCGACGTACCTGGTGACGCGGTCGATGAACCAGTGGCCGTCGCCGATGCACTCGGCGGCGATCAGCGTGCGCTCGGCGTTCAGGCCGTCCAGGATGTACCTGAAGCCCTGGCCTTCCTGGCCGATGAGGTTGCCGGCCGGGATCTCCAGGTTCTCGAAGAAGAGCTCGTTGGTCTCGTGGTTGACCATGTTGGCGATCGGCCGCACCGTCATGCCGCTCTTCTCGGCCTGGCGCAGGTCGACCATGAACAGGCTCATGCCCTCGCTCTTCTTGCGCACCTCGGCCAGCGGCGTGGTGCGGGCTAGCAGGATCATCCAGTCCGAATGCTGCACGCGGCTGATCCACACCTTCTGGCCATTGACGACGTAGCGGTCACCGCTGGCGCTCTTCACCGCCGTGGTCTTGATCTTCGTCGTGTCGGTGCCGCTGCCGGGCTCGGTCACGCCCATGCTCTGCAGCCGCCATTCGCCACTGGCGATCTTGGGCAGGTAGAACTGCTTCTGCTCCGGCGAGCCGTGGCGCAGCAGCGTGCCCATGTTGTACATCTGGCCGTGGCAGGCGCCGGAATTGCCGCCGCTGCGGTTGATCTCCTCCATCACCACGCTGGCCTCGGCCAGGCCCAGGCCCGAGCCGCCGTACTCGGTGGGGATCATCGCCGCCAGCCAGCCGGCCTTCGTCAGGGCATCGACGAAGGCCTCGGGGTAGCCGCGTTCGGCGTCGACCTGGCGGTGGTAGGCGTCGGGAAATTCAGCGCACAGCGCGCGCACGGCGTCGCGGATGTCGGCGTGGTCGTCGGGGGCCTGCTCGAGCAATTCGGTCTCCTGGGCGCGGTGCATGGCAGCAACAAGGCAAGCCTAGACTATCCCGCTCGGGCCGCCAGCGCCGTGGCCCGCATCACCACTGGATGGAGACACGATGCCCGCACTGACCCGACGCACCCTGCTCGCCGCCGGCCTCGCCGCCACGGCCCTGCCCGCGGCGCAAGCCCAGGCGCCCATCGTCATCAAGTTCAGCCATGTCGTCGCCCCCGACACGCCCAAGGGCAAGGGCGCCGAACGCTTCAAGCAGCTGGCCGAGGAACGCAGCAAGGGCCGCGTGAAGGTCGAGATCTACCCCAACAGCCAGCTCTACAAGGACAAGGAAGAGCTGGAAGCGCTGCAGCTCGGGTCGGTGCAGATGCTGGCGCCCTCGCTGGCCAAGTTCGGGCCGCTGGGGGTGAAGGAGTTCGAGGTCTTCGACCTGCCGTTCATCTTCAAGGACACCGCGGCCTTTCGCGCCGTCACCGACGGGCCCGTCGGCCAGGGCCTGTTCAGGAAGCTCGAACCCAAGGGTATCCTGGGCCTGGCCTACTGGGACAACGGCTTCGACATCATGAGCGCGAACCGGCCGCTGCACCACGTCGCCGACTTCAAGGGCCTGAAGATGCGCATCCAGAGCTCCAAGGTGCTGGACGCCACCTTCCGCTCGCTGGGCGCGATACCGCAGGTGATGGCCTTCAGCGAGCTCTACCAGGGCCTGCAGTCCGGCGTCGTGGACGGCACCGAGAACACGCCCTCGAACGTCTACACGCAGAAGGTCTTCGAGGTGCAGAAGCACATCACCGTGTCCAACCACGGCCACATCGCCTATGCCGTGGTCGTGAACCAGAAGTTCTGGACCGGGCTGCCCGCCGACATCCGCCAGACGCTGGAAGGCGCGATGCGCGACGCCACCACCTACGCCAACGCCATCGCCGCGACCGAGAACGCTGACGCGATGGAAAAGATCAGGGCCAGCGGCAAGAGCCTGGTCTACACGCTGACGCCCGAGGAAACGGCCGAGTGGCGCAAGGCCACCTTCGTCGTGCACAAGGAGATGGAAGACCGCGTCGGCCGCGACACCATCCAGGCCGTCTACAAGGCCGCCGGCTTCGTGCCGCCGAAGTGAACGCCGCGCCAACGACGCCGCCGAACGCCATGGATCTCGTCCGCCGCCTGCAACAGCACAACGCCGGGCGCGACCCCGAACGGCTGGCGCTGAAGTACCGCGCCATGCGCGCCAGCCCCTACCGCTTCCTGCGCGGCAGCTGCGCCCTCTTCTACGACCGCCTGCCCGAGGCCGGGGTGTTCCGCAGCGCGCCGCCGGTGTGGGTCTGCGGCGACCTGCACCTGGAAAACTTCGGCAGCTACAAGGGCGACAACCGGCTCGTCTACTTCGACCTCAACGACTTCGACGAGGGCGCGCTGGCGCCGGCCAGCTGGGAACTGGTGCGCATGCTCGCCAGCATCCACGTCGCCGCCGCCGGCCTGGGTGCGAAGCGCGCGCAGGCGCAGGCCCTGTGCGCCGCCTTCCTCGACGCCTACGGCCCCGCGCTGGCCGCCGGCAAGGCCTACTGGATCGAACGCGAGACCGCCCAGGGCCTGGTGCGCGAGCTGCTGGACAGCGTGCGCGAACGCAGCCGCAAGGCCCTCCTGGACAGCCGCACCCAGCTGCACAAGGGCCGGCGCCGCCTGCGCGTGGACGGCAGCAAGGCGCTGCCGGCGAGCACGGCGCAGCGCGCCCAGGTCACCGCCTTCATGGCCGAACATGCGCGCGCCCAGGACCGCCCCGGCTTCTTTGAGGTGCTGGACGTGGCGCGCCGCATCGCCGGCACCGGCAGCCTGGGCATCGCCCGCTACGCCATCCTGGTCGAGGGCAAGGGCTCGCCCGACGGCAACTACCTGCTCGACCTCAAGGCCGCGCAGCCCAGCGCGCTGGCCAGCCGCCTGAAGCAGGTGCAGCCGCCGTGGACGACGCAGGCCGAGCGCGTCGTCACCGTGCAGCGGCGCATGCAGGCGGTGTCGATGGCCTTCCTGCAGCCGGTGGTGATGGACGAGCAGGCCTACCTGCTGCGCGCGCTGCAGCCTTCCGAGGACCGCATCGCCATCGACCGCCCGGGCCTGGACAGCGGCGCCCTGGCCGACACGGTGGCCGCGATGGGCCGGCTGCTGGCCTGGGCGCAGCTGCGCAGCGCCGGGCGCCAGGGCTCGGCCAGCGCCGACGAGCTCGTCGAATGGGGCGGCAAGCGCAAGTGGAAGGAGCGGCTGCTGGACATCGCCGAAGCCTGCGCCAGCCAGAGCCAGCGCGACGCCGCCACCTTCGCCACCGCCTACGATGACGGCGCCTTCAACGGCTGAGCCTGCGGCGGCGCCGGTGGCCGCCCGCGCAGGCGGCGCCGCCTGGGCCGACCTGGGCGCCGGGCTGTGCGTGGCCGGGCTGCTGCTGCCCGAGGCCGTGGCCTACGCCGGCCTGGCCCACCTGCCGGCAGGCCATGCGCTGACGGCGGCGCTGGTGGGGCTGGCGATCTATGCCGCCTTCGGCAGCAGCCGCGTCGGCATCGTCGCGCCGACCTCGTCGACGGCGACGCTGGCCGCCGCGGCGGTGGTCTCGGTGCCGGGCCTGGCGGGCACGTCCGACCCTGCGGCCTACGCGCAGGCGGTGCAGGCGCTGGTGCTGATGGCCGGCGGCCTGCTGCTGGCGCTGGCCTGGGCGCGGCAGGGCCAGCTCTCGTCCTTCGTCTCGCGGCCGGCGCTGCGCGGCTTCGCCTTCGCGCTGGCCATCACCATCGTCGTCAAGCAGCTGCCCGACGCCGTGGGGCTGGCGCTGCCGCCAGGCACCGCCGGCGACCCGGGCCATGTGCTGGCGGCCGTGCTGGCGCATGCGCCGCAGTGGCACCCGGCGTCGCTGGCGGTGGCGCTGGGCGCGGGGCTGTTGCTGGCGCTACTGAAGCGCTGGCCGCAATGGCCGGCCTCGCTGGCGGTGATGGTGCTGGCCATCGCTGCCGCGCGCGCGCTGGACCTGCCGGCGCTGGGGGTGCAGACGGTGGGGCTGATTCCGCAGCCCGAGTGGCGGGCCGCGCTGCCGCAGCTGCCGCTGGCCCAGTGGTTGCGCCTGGGCGAGCTGGCCTGCGGGCTGGTGGTCCTGGTGTTCGCCGAGTCCTGGGGCAGCGTGCGCACGCTGGCGCTGGCGCGCGGCGAGACGGTGGACGCCAACCGCGAGCTCTGGGTGCTGGGCGCCTGCAACGTCGCCGCGGCGCTGCTGCCGGGCATGGCCGTGGGCGCCGGCTTCTCGGCCAGCTCGGCCAACGCCGCCGCCGGCGCGCGCAGCCGCTGGGCCGGCGTGGCGGCGCTCGCCGCCCTGGCCGCCGCGCTGGCCTTCGCGTTGCCGGCCTTGCAGTGGCTGCCACGGCCGGTGCTGGCGGTGGCCGTCATCAGCGCGCTGTGGCACGCGCTGTCGCCCGGCCCCCTGCTGGCGGTGTGGCGCATGGACCGCGACCGCGCGCTCATCATCGCGGCCGTCGCCGCGGTGCTGGGCCTGGGCGTGCTGGACGGCATGCTGGCGGCCATCGCGCTGTCGCTGGTGGCGGCGCTGCGCCGCTTCAGCCAGCCGGTGGTGCATGAACTGGGCGAGCTCGACGACAGCCGCAACTACGTCGTCATCGACGCCCATGCCGGCGCCGCGGCGGCCCCCGGGCTGCTGGTGCTGCGGCCCGAAGAGCCGCTGTTCTTCGCCAGCGCCGAACGCGTCGCCGCCGAGGTGGCGGCGCGCGTCGCCGCCCGGCCCGACACCCGGGGCGTGGTGTTGAGCCTGGAGGAAAGCTCCGACCTCGACAGCACCGCCGTCGAGTGCCTGCTGGAACTGCAGCAGCGCCTGCGCGGCAGCGGCCAGGCGCTGGTGCTTGCGCGCGTGAAGGAGCCCGTGCGCGAGCTGCTGGGCCGGCTCGACCCCCAGGGCCTGGGCGCGCCCGAGCGCCTGTTCTGGAGCGTGGCCGACGCCGCCCAGGCCTTGCGGCCGCCGCTCAGCCCTTCGCCGCCGCCAGCGCCTTCTTCGGGTCGATGAGGTTGCGGCGGCCGTCGGCCGTGCGCTCGGCGGTGCCCGCGATGAGCTTGACGAGCTGCGGCGGCGTCAGCTTCGGGTTCACGGCCAGCAGCTTGGCCGCCAGGTTGGCCACCTGCGGCGCGGCCATCGAGGTGCCCGACAGCGCCGCGCGTTCGCCGCCTGGCAGGAAGCTCTCGACCTGGTAGCCGTTGGCGTGCACCTTGACCATGGCGCCGTAGCTGGTGAAGCTGGCCTCGTCGCCGGCCAGGTCGACGGCCCCGACCGTCAGCATGTTGGGCAGCACGATGGCCGCCGGCACGTCCTCGACGAAGCTGGGGTCGTTGTTGCTGTTGCCGGCGGCGGCGACGAACAGGATCTCCGGGGCCGACCGGAAGGCCTGGGTCAAGGCCTGCTTCTGGATGTCGAAGTAGTCGCGCGCCAGCGCCTTGCGCGCCTCGGGCGTCTTGCCGATGCCGCACTGCTCCAGCGCCGTCTCGATGGACTTGACGTC
>CAIWPS010000391.1 GCA_903914615.1 uncultured beta proteobacterium
GCGCAGTTCGGCAGCTACCTGACGCCGTTGATCATCATGGCGCCGATCCCGCTGACCATCATCGGTGTGATGCCCGGCCATGCCTTGCTGGGTGCGCAGTACACCGCCACCAGCATGATCGGGATGATCGCGCTGGCGGGGATCATCGTGCGCAACTCCATCCTGCTGGTGGACTTCATCAACCTGCAGGTGCGCGAAGGGGTGCCGTTCAGGGACGCCATCGTGCGTTCGGCCATCACCCGCGCGCAGCCCATCGTGCTGACCGGCCTGGCCGCGATGCTGGGCGCCTTCTTCATCCTCGACGACCCGATCTTCAACGGACTTGCGATCTCGCTGATCTTCGGCATCTTCGTGTCCACCGTGTTGACGCTGGTGGTGATCCCGATCCTGTACTTCGTGGCCTATCGCAACCACCTGGACGCGATCACCGGGGACAGCGACACCGATGTGCCAACGCTCGCCACAGCCATCCCATCCACTCACGGAGCAACCCCATGACTTCCTGGCAAATCGTCCGCCTCGCCGCCGGCACTTTCATTCTCCTGTCTCTGGCCCTTGGCGTTCCCGGCAGCCCGGTCTTCGTCAGCCCATGGTGGCTGGCCTTCACCGCCTTCGTCGGGGCCAACCTGTTGCAGAGCGCGCTGACCCGGTGGTGCCTGATGGAAACCATCGTGCGCAAGCTGGGCGCACGCCCGGGAGCCCGACCATGAACCTCGTCTGCCCTGCCTGCGCCACGACCAACCGCGTGCCCGATGCGCGCCTTCACGAGCAACCGGTATGCGGTCGGTGCGGCGCTGAACTGATGGCGCCCAAGCCAGCCCATCTGACCGATGCCACCCTGCCCGCCTTCGTGGCCCACACCGAACTCCCCGTGCTGGTGGACTTCTGGGCCGAGTGGTGTGGACCCTGCAAGATGATGGCGCCGCACTTCGCCAGCGCCGCCGCGCAGCTGGTGGACGTGCGGTTTGCCAAGCTGGACACCGAAGCCAGTCCGCAGGCCAGCGCGACGTACGCCATCCGCAGCATCCCCACGCTGATCCTCTTCCGTGGCGGCAAGGAAGTGACGCGCCAGTCGGGTGCGATGTCCGCAGGCGATCTGGTGCGCTGGGTCCAGTCCCAGGTCGCGACCCAGGGCTGATGCCATGCGCAAGCTTCCACGCGGCCCGACGCCGCTGACCATTGCACTGGCCACGGCCCTTTTTGCTCAAACGGCCGCCGCCGCGGACTTGCTCGAAGTCTGGCGCGCAGCAGCGCAGAACGACAAGACCTATGCGGTCGACAGCGCCGCCCATGCCGCCGCGCAGCCCCGGCGCGACCAGGCAGCGGCGCTGTGGAGGCCGCGCGTGGGCCTGACGGCCTCGGTGGGCATGGCGACCAGCGAGACCGATGCGCAGGGCGCGCAGTTCAGCGCGCCTGGCCTCGGCCAGTCCAACGGCGTCGCGTTCAGCACTTCGGTTACCAACGGCACGTCGGGTCGCTGGGCCGTCGCCGCTGCGATGCCGCTCTACAACCCCGAGCGCCGTGCCCAGCAACAACAGCTGAACCTGTCGGCGGATGTGGCCGAACTCGAATGGCAAGCGGCCGCGCAGACGCTGATGCTGCGCACGGCGGAGCGCTACCTGGACCTGGCCCTGGCCGAGGAGGCTGTCCGCGTGCTGAAGCGGCAGCAGGATGCGGTGCAACGGGCGGCCACCGAAGCCCAGGACCGTTTCAAGCTGGGTTCCATCCCCGTGACGGACACGCACGAGGCGCGCGCACGCCTCGCGAGCCTGCGCGCGCAGGTGCTGGCTGCCGAGACCGATCTGCAACTCAAGCGCAACCTGCTGGCCGACAGCACCGGTCTGCCGCCTTCCGACCTGGTCACACAGCTTCCGGCAGGGTCCGGCCGGACCGTCGCCAGCGCCTCGACCGTCGGGCCGCTGGACCCGTGGCTGAGCCAGGCGCAGAGCGGCAACCCCGCCATCCGCAGCCAGTTGCTGGCTGTCGAGCTCGCGACACAGGAGGCCGGCAAGTTCAGCCGACGCGCCTCTGCCACTGTGGACCTGGTCGCGCAGGCGGGCCGTGACCGCCTGAGCGGCAGCGGCGACTTCGGGTCCGCCAGCAACAGCGGCACCAACCGCATGATCGGCATCCAGCTTTCTGTGCCGCTGTTCACCGGGGGCTATCGCGGTGCGAAGGAAGCCGAAGCGCTGCGGCTGGCGGACAAGGCCGCCGCCGAACTCGAGCGCACCCGGCAGCAGGTAGCCCAGCAGGTCCGCGCGGCGTGGTTGGGCCTGAGCGTGGGTGCCGAGCGCGTGCGCTCGCTGGACGAAGCCCTGGTGGCCAGCCTGGCGCGTGCCGACGCCACGCAGACCGGCCGCGACGTCGGCCAGCGCACCACGCTGGATTTGCTGAATGCCGAGAACGATGCGGCCGCAGCCCGCCTGTCGCTGGCACAGGGGCGCGTGGCGCTGTTGCTGGACCGGCTGCGACTTGCTGCACTGGTGGGGCAACTGGACGAAGCTGCCCTGCGCACTGCGAATGGCGAGCTGGCACCGCTTCAGCGCTGACTGTTGACCCTCGCAACGGAATCCCCATAAATTGGATCACTCGACTTGTCCGGCCGACTTCGAAAGCACCAGTTGCATCCAGCGAATCCGCGGCTGAAGCCACAAGCGCTGCCGCCGCACGAGTACCAAGCCATAGAGGCAGGCTGCCGCAAAGCCGGCAACCGCCTCCCAGCCGCCATCGCGGATATCGAGGATGCCCAGCGGTTCGTGGAGGTAGACGGCCCGCCACTCCCAGACGAAGCCGAGGCGCGATGCCACCAGCCCGAGCAGGAACATGCGCAACAGCGCGGGCTCGGCATAGACCCCCACGCTGCGGCCAAGTCGTTTGCCCACCGCCAAGGCGAGCATTGCGGCAACCGCCAGCACCAGCGGGGGCAGGGGCAAGGCCAGCGGCCCCAGTTGCAACGAAGACGTCACGCTTGCCGCCCTTCGCGCGCCGGCGGCTTCCGGTGCCGGTCCGGCTCAATGCGCAAAGTACATCTTGGCCTTGTCGAGCTTGTAGCTCCAGGGCAGCCCGGCCTTGCGCCAGCCATTGACATCGCGCCTTCCCTCTGCCGACAGGTCACCTTCGAAGCCGTCGATCACAGAGTAGACCTTGGTGTAGCCGTCCTCCGTCAGCCGCGTGGCAGCGCGCCCGCTGCGGTCGCCCGAGCGGCACATCAGGACCACGGTGTCGGCCCTGGTCAGTTGCTTGGCCTGCAGCCGGCGCGAGACCTCGGGCACGAAATCCTGCATCGGTTCGAGCTTGTAGGCCCCGCGCTGCGGGTCCCAGTCGCTCATCAACTCTTGCACCTCGACAAAAGGCACCAGCGCGTCCACGGTGGTCGGCATGCCGACGAACATCGCTTCGGCTCGGGTGCGGACGTCCAGGAACAGCACCTTGGCGGACCCGCCATTGGCATCGATGAAAGCCGGCACGTCCTTCGCCTCGAGATACAGCCCTGCCTTGCTGCGCTTGGGCTCGGGCACCGTCGCCGGGTTGACTGCGGCCGCCTTTGACGAGCCGGCGAGCGCCAGACCGGCCAGACCGAGCACGGCCGTGCGACGCGACACGGCGGTTGGGTTCAGGGTGTCCATGGGCTTTCCTTCTTCATTCGAGTCAGGGTCCCGCAGCAACGTGGGCTCCGTTGCAGCGACCCAAGTCATCTGCAAGTGATCTGATCAATCGGCTCCGGCCGCGACAGGCAAGGCTTCGGCACGCCAGCGCAGCATGCCCCCCGCCAAGTTGGCAACCTGTGTGTATCCGGCCTTCTGCAGCAGCACGGTGGCCTGTGCGGACCTGGCCCCAGAGCGGCAAACGGTCACCACCGGCCGATCACGTTGGACCTCGTTGGTTCGCGCTGCCAGTTGGGACAGCGGCAGCAGCCGCGCGCCGCGGATGTGGCCCAGCACGTCGGTGAACTCTGCGGGCTCGCGCACGTCGACGATCTGGATGTCGTCAACCGACCCGCCGGCGATCCGCTCCTCCAGCGCTGTCGGCTGGATCTCCCACACGCCGGCAAAGTTGCAGGTCAGCGGTGCCCAGCCGGGCTCAACCGGTGGTGTTGCCATCGCATCCGGTTGCCCACATCGCAAGTTCGCCGGCACGGCAATTTCCATCAGCTTGGGGTGGGGTAGGCCCAGGTTGTTCATGTAGCCCGCGAAGTCCGAGGCGTCCACGTCGCCGCCGAGACGCGGGTTGTAGCGCTGTTCCTCGCCGACGCTGGTGACCGTCAGCCCGCGGTAATCGTGCGCCGGGTACAGCAGGCAGGCGGCAGGCAATGACAGGAGCTGATCCTTGACCGAGCGAAACAGCTTGGCCGGCGAGCCTTGCTGGAAGTCCGTGCGGCCGCAACCGCGGATCAGCAGGCTGTCGCCCGTGAAGGCCATGCTCTGGTCGTCGAGCACAAAGCTCAGGCAGCCGCTGGTGTGGCCCGGCGTGGCGCGCACTTCCAGGTGCCGCGAACCGAAGCCGACCTTGTCGCCATGCTTGAGCAGGCGGTCGGCGTTGGCCGCGCCCGAGTTTTCGGACAACAGGATCTGGCTACCGCAGCGCTGCTTCAGCAACCAGGCAGCGGTGACATGGTCGGCGTGCACGTGCGTGTCCAGCGTGGCGACCAGCCGCAGGCCGAGTTCCCGCAGCAGGGCCAGGTCGCGGCGCTCGTTCTCGAAGACCGGATCGATCAGTACCGCCTCACCGGAAACCGAATCCCCCAGCAGGTAGGTGTAGGTGGACGACGCAGCGTCGAAGAGTTGTCGGAAGATGAGCATGTTCAGCCTTTCCTGCCTGTCAGTGGCTGCGCGCTGGGCCAGCCAGCAACTTGTCGTGCAGGACCATGCCCGCGAGCATGGCCGCCACGAAGACGCCGGCAGCCCCCATCCCGCTGCCCAGCGCCACCAGCGCGGGACCCGGGCAGAAGCCGGCGATGCCCCAGCCGGTGCCGAACAGAACGCCGCCCAGCACCAGACTCCTGTCGATGGTGCGGATGGCGGGGATCTCCATTGCCGAGCCGGTCCAGGAGCGCTCACGCTTGGCCGCGCGAGCAAACACGAAGACGCCCACCGCGATCGCGCCCCCCATCACCAGCGCGAGGCTCGGGTCCCACGCGCCGGCCAGATCGAGGAAGCCCTTGACCTTGAGCGGATCGGTCATGCCCGCCAGGATCAGCCCCAGGCCGAAGGCCAGACCGCTCA
>CAIWPS010000392.1 GCA_903914615.1 uncultured beta proteobacterium
AGCACGGCGCCCAGGTTGTTCAGCGCTGCGAAGGCCGGGTAGGTGTCCGCCAGGCCGCGTCCCAGCGCCAGCGCTTCCAGCAGCAGCCGCTCGCCCTGCCAGGGGTCGCCGGAGCGTTCGAAGATGCTGCCCAGGGCGTTGGTGGACAGCGAGACGCGCGCCGCGTCGCCGATCTCTACCGCCAGGCGCAGCGCTTCCTGCGCGCTGGCCAGCGCGACTTCGAAGCGGCTGGCATCGGCGCCGCAAAGCGCCACCTTGCGCAGCAGGTCGATGAGCTCCGTCGTGGGCCCGCTGGCGCGCAGCAGCGGCAGGATTTCCAGCGCCTGCTCGACCACCGGCCCGACCGCGC
This sequence comes from uncultured beta proteobacterium, assembly GCA_903914615.1. Lineage (GTDB taxonomy): Bacteria > Pseudomonadota > Gammaproteobacteria > Burkholderiales > Burkholderiaceae_C > Rubrivivax. The sequence goes on from CAIWPS010000392.1 coordinate 350, forward strand.
CGCTGCGGTAGAGGAAGTGCGAGAGCAGCAGGCCGGCGCGGCGCCGCAGCGGCGCTTCGGCGTCCGCGGCCAGCGCCCAGGCCCGACGCGCAAGCGCCAGGCCGGCGGCGAGGTCGACATCGTTCTGCGCGGCTTCGGCGCGGGCCAGCAGGGCCTGCAGTTCGGCGAGCGCGGCGCTGGCAGGCGAGCGGTCGGCTGCGTCGTGCAGCGCGGTGGAGTTCATGCGGCGATCTTGACCTCAAGCGGCGATGCTGCCGCCGTTCGCACGGTGGATGGACAAGGTCGCCGAAACCGGTCCGCCGGCCGCGGCCGGGCGCGGCGTCGGGCCCTCGATGCGGGCATCCCGGCGGACTTTCGGGCGGAGGTCGACGCCGACGTTCACGAACAGCGAGCGCCCGTCCGGCGTCCACGCCGTGCCGCCCACGCGCGAGCCGCGCGGTGCCGCCAGCACCGTTTGCGCCGCGCCGCCGGCCGCGGGCGTGAACAGCAGTTCGCCGCCGCGGCTGCGCCAGAGGCCGCCGCGCGCGTCGAAGGCGAAGGTGGCGGCCACCGCGGCCGTGTCGTCCGGGCCTTGCGGGGCTGGCGGCAGCGTCGTCTCCGCGCCCGTCGCCTGCCACTCGAAACGCAGGCCGTCGTGATCGCCCTCGTCGCGCCAGCGCAGCAGCCGTTCGGGGCCGTCCGCGGCGTCGGTCGGTTCCACCGAGGCTTGCACCCAGCGCCCGCCCGGCGCGATGGCCAGGCCGCCCGGCCGCGCCCAGCGCGTGCCGCCGGCAGCATCGCCGGCCTGCCGGGTGCGGATGCAGGCCGCGGCGGCATCGGCGCCGGGCCCCGTCAGCGGCAGCCAGCGGCCGCTGCCGTCGGCGTCGAAGCGGGCCACGAAGAGCTCGCCGTCGTCGAGCAGGCGGCCGCTGCCGACTGACGGCGCGGCACCGCGGCGGCGCGGCGCCAGGGCGTCGCGGCTGATGAACTTGTAGAAGCTGCCGCCGCGCCCGCCGTCGCTGCGCAGCACGACGATGCGGCCTGCGCGCGTCAGCGCCAGCGCCAGGCCGGCATGGGCAGCCCGGCCCAGCGCCGTGCGCTGCACCGGCACGGTGGCCGCGTCACGCGGGTCGAACTCGACGATCCAGCCGTGGCGGTGCGGCTCGTTGGCATGGCGCACGGTGTCGAAGCGGGGGTCGAAGTCAGGCCAGCCCGCCGGCGCGCGCGCGCCCAGGCCCCAGCGGCGTTCGTCGCGGGTGGGCTGGTCGGCACTGGCGAAGCAGGGTGCGAAGTCGGCCTCGCCGGCGAGGCAGCTGCCCCAGGGCGTCAGCAGCAGCGGCCCCGGCGCCAGCAGGCCGCGCACGCTGCGGCCCGCCGGGTCGGCGGCGGTCTTCAGCAGCGCATGCCCTGCGGCCGGGCCGGCGACGTCGATGGCCGTGAGCGCGTCGATGCGCCGCGCCCTCGGGCTGCCGGGCTGCAGCCGCCAGCCCTCGCCCTGGTGCGCGATCTCCAGCACCGTCAGGCCCTGCGCTGCCTGCGCCTGCAGCACCTGCGCTGGCGAGCCCGCCGGCGCGTCGCCGCCGGCGGCGTGGGTGATCAGCAGCAGCCCGCGCCGCGAGCCGTCCAGCGGCAGGTACTGCATGCCGGCCGCGCGCTGGCCTGGCGGCAGCGCGGCCGGGCCAGCGTCGGCA
>CAIWPS010000393.1 GCA_903914615.1 uncultured beta proteobacterium
CGCCTTGACCTCGACACCGGGGAAGCGGAAGCGCTGCGCCGTGAAGCGGGCCACCTCCTCGTCGGTGAGGCGGGTGCGGATGGGCAGCGAGTCGGCGCCCTTGAGCTCTTCCTGCAGGCGCTTGAAGCGGCGGCGGTCCTTGGCCTCGATGGGCACGACAGTGGCCAGCTCGTCGATCAGCGCGTCGAGGTCGAGCACCGCGGCGCGGCCGCGCTGCGGCGCTATCTCCAGCGTGTAGGCCGAGTAGTTGGTGGCCAGCACGACGCCGTTGCGGTCGACGATGAGGCCGCGGTTGGGCACGATGGGGACGACCGCGATGCGGTTGTTCTCGGCCTGCGTGGCCAGCTCTTCATGGCGGAAGACCTGCAGGTGCACCAGCCGCGCCGCCAGCAGAGCGAAGGCCAGCAGCACGAAGCCCGCGGCCGCAAGGATGCGGCCGCGGAAGCGGCTGAGCTCCTGTTCAAGGTCGCGTATTTCCGTCACAGCGGTCGATTCTGATCGGGATCCGGGGCGCGCCTCTGGGGCGCCAGCAGCAAAACCGTCACCACCGGCCACAGCAGCGCCTGCCCCAGCGGCGCCGCCAGCATCCACCAGCCCGGGAACATGCCGCCGGCAATCATGCGCACCGCCAGCGAGAGCAGCTGCACGCCGAAGAACAGCGGCAGGATCTGCAGCGCCTGCAGGGCGACGCCGAACCACAGCAGCCGGCGGTGGATGGTGATGGCGACGAAGCTCAGCACCGTGTAGGCCAGCGCATGCTGGCCCAGCAGCGCGCCCTGGTGCACGTCCATCAGCAGCCCGAACACGAAGGCCAGGCCGACGCCGACGCGCCGCGGCTGGTGCACGTTCCAGAACACCAGGGCCAGCGCCAGCATGTCGGGCATGGCCGGCTGGCGGCCCAGCGGCAGCATGTTCAGCGCCAGCGCGAAGGCCAGCGTGAAGGCGATGAACAATGGGTTGACCGGCAGCAGCAGCTGGTCGGAGCCCCGCGGCATGATCATGCCGCTGCCCCTTGGTTCGGCATGATCATGGCGTCGACGCCCCGCGCCGCCCCGGCGCGTTGATCTGCCGTTCGGGCTTGGCCGCCTCGGCCGCCGGCGCGGGGCGCGGCGGCAGCTGGTTCTGCAGCGGCTCCAGCACCAGCACCTGGCGCACGCCGTCGGGGTTGGCCAAGGGCTGCAGCTGGATGCGCGCGAAGCCCGACTCGACGCGCCGCTGCACGTTGACCACCCTTGCCACCGGCAGCCCCGGCGGGTAGACGCCGTCCAGGCCGCCGGTCTGCAGCAGGTCGCCCACCTGCACGTCGGCATTGGCCGATGTGTAGCGCAGTTCCATGCCGCCGCCGCCGCCGAAGGCCGCGCCGCGCTGCTGCGTGCGCGTGTTGAGCACGGGGATGGCGGCGTCCTTGTCGCCCAGCAGCGTGACCTCGGAGGTGACGGCGTAGGCATGGGTGACCTGGCCCAGGACGCCGGCCTCGTTGATCACCGGCGAGCCCAGCACCACGCCCTGGGCCGTGCCGCGGTCGATGAAGACCTTGCGCGAGTACGGGTCGGCGGCCTCGTAGAGCACCTCGGCCGGCTGCGTCTTCACCGTCAAGCCTGGCCGCAGCTCCAGCAGGGCGCGCAGGCGCGTGTTCTCCTGCGCCAGCTGCTCGGTGCGCAGCGCGCGCTCGGCCTGGGCGACCAGGCGCGCCTGGGCCGCACGCTCACGCGCCAGCGCATTGCGCAGCCCGCCCAGGTAGTCGCCGCCGCCCTCCCACATTTCGATCGGCACCGCCAGCGCGCGCTGCACCGGCAGCAGCGCCACCGCCAGCGCGGTGCGCAGCGGCTCGGCGACCTTGAAGCGGGCGTCGGCGACCATCATGAAAAGTGCCAGCGCGGCGAAGAAGACGAGCTTGCTCAGGGCCGAGGGGCCCTGGCGGAAGAAGGGCGGCGGCGAGCGGTCGAGCGTGCCCAGGGGCATACGAACTTCGCCGGTTCAATTCCGGAGTGGAGGCGATTGCCGCCGCAGGCCCAGGCTCGGCGGGCGCAGCAGAAAGGCGCTCACTCCGACGTGAAGATCGAGCCCAGCCGCTCCATGCGTTCCAGCGCCATGCCGCAGCCGCGCACGACGCAGGTCAGCGGGTCTTCGGCCACCAGCACCGGCAGGCCGGTCTCCTCGGCCAGCAGGCGGTCGAGGTCGCGCAGCAGGGCGCCGCCGCCGGTCAGCATCATGCCGCGCTCGGCGATGTCGGCGCCGAGCTCGGGCGGGGTCTGCTCCAGCGCGTTCTTGACCGCGCTGACCATCTGGTTGAGCGGGTCGGTGAGGGCTTCGAGGATCTCGTTGGAGCTGATGGTGAAGCTGCGCGGCACGCCCTCGGAGAGGTTGCGGCCCTTGACCTCCATCTCCTTGACCTCGCTGCCGGGGAAGGCGCTGCCGATCTGCTTCTTGATGCTCTCGGCGGTGGGCTCGCCGATCAGCATGCCGTAGTTGCGGCGGATGTAGTTGATGATGCTTTCGTCGAACTTGTCGCCGCCGACGCGGATGCTGCCCTTGTAGACCATGCCGCCCAGGCTGATGACGCCCACTTCGGTGGTGCCGCCGCCGATGTCGACGACCATCGAGCCCGAGGCTTCGGACACCGGCAGCCCGGCGCCGATGGCGGCGGCCATCGGTTCCTCGATGAGGTACACGTCCGAGGCGCCGGCGCCCAGCGCCGACTCGCGGATGGCGCGGCGTTCGACCTGGGTGGAACCGCAGGGCACGCAGATGATGATGCGCGGGCTGGGCCGCAGGACGGACCGCGGATGGACCATCTTGATGAACTGCTTGAGCATCTGCTCGGTGACCGTGAAGTCGGCGATGACGCCGTCCTTCATGGGCCGGATGGCCTCGATGTTGCCGGGCACCTTGCCCAGCATGGCCTTGGCCTCCTTGCCGACGGCCTGGATGGTCTTCTTGCCTTGCGGGCCGCCTTCGTGGCGGATGGCGACGACCGAGGGCTCGTCGAGCACGATGCCCTTGCCACGCACGTAGATCAGCGTGTTGGCGGTGCCGAGGTCGATGGCCAGGTCGGTGGAGAAATAGCGGCGCAGTGATGCAGCGAACATGGACTGGGCAAGTCAGGGTGCGCGCGCGGCGTGGGGCTGGGAGGCAGGCGGTGCTGTGGTGGGCAGGCTTGGCGCCGTGATGTCGAGCTCACTGGAGCTCGTCCGAGCCGGGCGCCGCGGGGCGCGCGTATGCATGGAATGGGGGTGTTCGGGTCGCCGGCCTTCAAGCCGGCAACCGCGACGATAAGGCTTCGCGGCCGCTGTGCCATGGGGCTTGCGGGTAACCGGAGATAATAACGTATCACTCCACCGCCACCCCTGCCGGCCGCTGCCTTCTTCAGCATCGCGCGCACCGGCGCGGGCCGGCAAGCACCCGAGATCCGATGGCATTGACCCCGCAGGACGTGAGCCGCATCGCCCACCTGGCCAGGCTGGAACTGTCTGGCGCCGAACAGGCGCTGATGCTCGAACAGCTCGGCAATTTCTTCCGCATCGTCGAGCAGATGAGCGCCGTGGACACGCGCGGCGTCGAGCCGCTGTCAACGCCGCTGTCGGCCGTGCAGGCGGTGCCGCTGCGCCTGCGCGACGACGCCGTGACCGAAACCGACCAGCGCGCCGCCAACCAGCGCAGCGCGCCGGCGGTCGAAGCCGGGCTGTTCCTGGTGCCGCAGGTGATCGAATGACTTCCCTGTCGTCGATGGGGGTGGCGGGGCTGTCGCGCGCGCTGGCTGCGGGCGAGGTGTCCAGCGTCGAGGTGACGACCGAGCTGCTGGCCGCCATCGACCGCCACGCCGGGCTCGGCGCCTTCCTGGCCACCGATGCCGAGCGCGCCATCGCGCAGGCGCGGCAGGCCGACGCCGCGCGCGCGGCCGGCAGCGCCGGCGTGCTCGCCGGCGTGCCGATCGCGCACAAGGACATCTTCGTCACCGACCACGCCCGCACCGGCCTGCCGTCCACCGCCGGCTCGAAGATGCTGGCCGGCTACGCCAGCCCCTACGACGCGACCGTGGTGGCGCGACTGGGGCCCGGCGAGCCCGGCGGGCCCGCGGGCGCCGGCATGGTGACGCTGGGCAAGCTGAACTGCGACGAGTTCGCGATGGGCTCGTCGAACGAGAACTCGGCCTTCGGCCCCGTGCGCAACCCCTGGGATCGCACCCGCGTGCCCGGCGGCTCGTCGGGCGGCAGCGCCGCCGCGGTGGCGGCGCGGCTGGTGCCGGCGGCCACCGGCACGGACACCGGCGGCTCGATCCGCCAGCCCGCGAGCTTCAGCGGCGTCACCGGCATCAAGCCGACCTACGGCGTGTGCTCGCGCTACGGCATGATCGCCTTCGCCAGCAGCCTGGACCAGGCCGGCCCGCTGGCGCGCAGCGCCGAAGACTGCGCGCTGCTGCTGTCGGCGATGAGCGGCTTCGACCCGCGCGACGCCACCAGCGCCGAACGCCCGCCGCAGGACTACGCCACGCTGATGCACCGCGCCCGCCCCGGCGCCGCGGCGGGCCGGCCGCTGCAGGGCCTGCGCATCGGGTTGCCGGCGGAGTTCTTCCCCGCCGCGCTGGCCGCCGACGTGAACGGCGCCGTGCGCGCCGCGCTGGCCGAGCTGGAAAGGCTGGGCGCCACGCTGGTCGACGTCAGCCTGCCGCACACCGAGCTGGCGATACCGGTCTACTACATCATCGCCCCCGCCGAGGCCAGCTCCAACCTGGGGCGCTACGACGGCGTCAAGTTCGGCCACCGCGCGGCGCAGTACGCCGACCTGATGGACATGTACAAGAAGTCGCGCGCCGAGGGCTTCGGGCCCGAGGTCAAGCGCCGCATCATGATCGGCACCTATGTGCTGAGCCACGGCTACTACGACGCCTACTACCTGCAGGCGCAGAAGCTGCGCCGCATGATCGCCGACGACTTCCAGGCCTGCTTCCGGCGCTGCGACGTCATCGCCGGACCGGTGGCGCCCACGGTGGCCTGGAAGCTCAGCGAACAGGGCGGCGACCCGCTGCAGGCCTACCTGGCCGACATCTTCACCCTGCCGGCCAGCCTGGCCGGGCTGCCGGGCATGAGCGTGCCGGCGGGTTTCGGCGCCCACGGCATGCCGGTCGGGCTGCAGCTCATCGGCAACTACTTCGACGAGGCGACGCTGCTGCAGACCGCCCATGCGCTGCAGCAGGCCACCGACTTCCACCTCCGCGCCCCCGCCGGCTTCTAGGCCCGCCGCCCCCATGCCCACCAGCGCCCCTCTCGTCCGCGGCTTCGAAGTCGTGATCGGCTTCGAGACCCACGCCCAGCTCTCCACCGCGAGCAAGATCTTCAGCGGCGCCGCCACCGCCTTCGGCGCCGCGCCCAACACCCAGGCCTGCGCGGTCGACCTGGCGCTGCCGGGCACGCTGCCGGTGCTCAACCGCGGCGCCGTCGAGCGCGCCATCCGCTTCGGCCTGGCGGTGGGGGCCAAGGTGGCGCCGCAGTCCATCTTCGCGCGCAAGAACTACTTCTACCCCGACCTGCCCAAGGGCTACCAGATCAGCCAGTACGAGGTTCCGGTGGTGCAGGGCGGGCGCATCGAGTTCATGCTCGCCGGCGAGAAGCGCAGCGTGCGCCTGACGCGCGCGCACCTCGAGGAAGACGCGGGCAAGAGCCTGCACGAGGACTATGCCGGCCAGACCGGCATCGACCTCAACCGCGCCGGCACGCCGCTGCTGGAGATCGTCTCCGAGCCCGACATGCGCAGCAGCGCCGAGGCGGTGGAATACGCCAAGGCGCTGCACACGCTGGTGGTGTGGCTGGGCATCTGCGACGGCAACATGCAGGAAGGCAGCTTCCGCTGCGACGCCAACGTCAGCGTGCGCCGCCCTGGCGCGCCTTACGGCACGCGGCGCGAGATCAAGAACCTCAACAGCTTCCGTTTCCTGCAGCAGGCCATCGACTTCGAGGTGCAGTGGCAGATCGACCGCGTCGAGGACGGCCTGCCGATCGAGCAGGCCACCGTCCTGTTCAACCCCGACACGGGCGAGACGCGCGCCATGCGCAGCAAGGAAGACGCGCAG
>CAIWPS010000394.1 GCA_903914615.1 uncultured beta proteobacterium
GCCGGCGCGCAGCCGCTCGGCCAGCGTGCCCTGGGGCGTGAATTCGAGCTCCAGTTCGCCGGCCAGGTACTGGCGTTCGAACTCCTTGTTCTCGCCGACGTAGCTGCTGATCATTTTCCTGATCTGCCGCGTCAGCAGCAGCTTGCCCAGGCCGAAGCCGTCGACGCCGGCGTTGTTGGAGATGACCGTCAGGTCCTTGACGCCGCTGTCGTGCAGGGCATCGATGAGCGCCTCGGGGATGCCGCACAGGCCGAAGCCGCCGACCGCGAAGAGCTGGCCGTCCCTGACGACGCCGTCCAGCGCCGCCGCGGCACTGGGATAGACCTTGTTCATGCGCTGTGACCTCTGCCGGGCTGACGAAGCTTTGGAGCGTACACCGCCGCTGCGGCGCACCCGTTACGTAGAATTGACTAACTCCTGCTGGCGCCCGCCCCGTGGCCACCCCTGACCCGCACCCCGCGCCGGACCACCGCAGCGCCTTCGAGCACGCGCCCATCGGCCTGGTGCTGTCGCGGCAGCGCCAGATGGTGGACTGCAACCGCGAACTGCTGGCCATGTTTCGCGCCCAGCGCGACGAGATCGTCGGCCGCAGCTTCGAGATTCTTTACCCCACTGCCGCCGAGTTCGAGCGCACCGGCCAGCGCATCGCCGCGCAACTGGACGCGCAGGGCCGCTACGCCGACGAGCGCGTGATGAAGCGCCTGGGCGGTGGCGAGCTCTTCTGGTGCCACGTCAGCGGCCGCGCGCTGAACCCCAGCGAGCCGCATTCCGAAGGCATCTGGGCCTTCGAGGACCTCTCGGCGCAGCGCGTGCTGACCCTGGCGCTGACACCGCGTGAACGCGAGATCGCGGCGCTGCTCGTCGAGGGCCTGAGCAGCAAGGCCGTGGGCCGCCATCTGGCCATCAGCCCCCGCACCGTCGACGTCTACCGCGCCCGCCTGATGCGCAAGACCGGCGCCGCGAGCGCCGCCGAACTCGTCAAGCGGCTGCTCTCCGGCCAGGCCTGAGGACCGGGCCGCCCCGCGGCGCCCATACCGCGGGATGGCTGCGGGCACCTCGCCGCCGCATAGCATCCGGCGGACAGGGAAGGGACAACAAAAATGTCGATCGTCAGGTCTCGCGGCGCATGTCCGCAAGAGGCCGGCGCGAAGGCGCAGCCATGACTCGCGACGCGAATGGGGCGGGCGAGCCGACCCGGGTCTTCGTCGTCGCCGATCAGCCGATGATCCGTCACGGCCTGGCCGCCATGCTGGCCAGCGACCGCAGCGTGCAATGGGTCGGTGCGGCGGCCGATGGCGACGAGGCCCTGCGCGTCGCGCCGGCCGCCGCGGCCGACGTGCTGCTGGTGGACATGGCGCCGCCGCGCCGCGACGGGCCCGCCGTCGTCGCCGCGCTGCATGCCGGGCTGCCCGAGGTGCGCATCGTGATGCTGGCCGCGGATGCCTCTGCCGGCGGGTTCAGGCAGGCCGCCGAGGCCGGCGCCGTGGGCGTGCTGCTCAAGCGCGCCACCGTGCTGGAGCTTCTGGACGTGGTCCACGCCGCGCACCGAGGCCAGCAGATCTACCCGCCCCAGACCATGGCGGTGCCGGCCGGCAACGGCAGCGCCCGTGCGACCCTGGGCGGCGACCTGACGCCTCGCGAGCGCGAACTGCTGGCGCTGATGGCACGCGGGCAGACCAACCAGGACATCGCCACCTCGCTGGGCATCGGCATGCCGACGGTGAAGTTCCACGTCACCCACATCCTGGCCAAGCTGCGCGCCGACAACCGCACCGAGGCCGTGCTGGTGGCATTGCGTCACAAGATCGTCGCCTTCGATTGACGCAGCCCTACACCGCGGTATGGAGCCACAAACGGTTACATGCGGGAAGATGAGGCCATGAATGCAGACGCAGCGCTGAACGGCATCCGCCTCCAGGCCGGCGCGGTCGCCTCGCCGCCCGCCCCGCCCAAGGGCTACTACCAGCTCATCGAAGGGCACGACGGCGGCTTCATGTTCGCGCTGCGCGCGGGCAACCACGAGACCATCCTGGAAAGCCGCGTCTTCTGGTCGCGCCAGGCGGCGCTGGACGCGGTCGAGGCGGTGCGCCTGCATTCGCAGCACGAACAGCGCTACGCCCGGCACGCGGCCCCCGACGGCAGCCATTACTTCGAGCTTTGCGATGCCGAGGGCCGCGTGCTGGCCCGCAGCGCCGGCTGCGCCACGCGCGCCGGTGTGGCCGCAGGCATCGCTTCGGTGCGGCGCAATGCCCTGGCCCTCGCCTTCCGCGGCCTGGTGAGAAGGTCGCTCACCACGGGCTGAGGCTGCACGCCGCGAGCCCGGGAAGGCCCGCGGGTGCCTGCCGAAGGCGCTGGCGCGTGCTCGCGCGTGGGCCGTGGCCGGCGGCCGGCGATGCGGCATCATCGGCCGCATGATCATCCTTCACCATCTTGAGAATTCGCGCTCGCAGCGCGTGCTGTGGCTGCTCGAGGAACTGGGCCTGCCCTACGAACTGCGCCGCTACGCCCGCGACAGGACCACGCTGCAGGCGCCGCCTGAACTCTTCAAGGTGCACCCGCTGGGCAAGAGCCCGGTCATCACCGAAGACGGCGTCACCGTGGCCGAATCGGGCGCCATCGTCGAGTACCTGCTCGACCGCCACGGCGCGGGCCGCCTGCGCCCCGCCGCCGGCACGCCGCAGCGGCTGCAGTTCACCTACTGGCTGCACTTCGCCGAGGGCAGCGCCATGCCCTTCCTGCTGCTCAAGCTGGTCTTCGACAAGGTGCGCGCGGCTCCCGTGCCCTTCTTCATCAGGCCGGTGGTCAAGGGCGTGGCCGACCAGGTGATGCGCAGCTTCGTGGCCCCCAACCTGCAGCGCCAGCTCGACTTCATGGAAGCCGAGATCGCGCGCCAGCCCTGGTTCGCCGGCAGCGAGTTCAGCGCCGCCGACGTGCAGATGAGCTACCCCGTCGAAGCCGCCGCGGCGCGCGCCGGGCTCGACGCGCGCTACCCGGCCCTGAACGACTGGCTGGCCCGCATCCACGCCCGCGCCGCCTACCGGCGTGCGCTGGAGGTGGGCGGCCCCTACGACGTCGTGCCGTGACCGGCAGCGCTCAGCTCAGCAGGGCGCGGAACCCGTCGGGCATCGGCACCGACTTGCGCGCCGCATAGTCCGTCCACACGGCACGGGCGCCACCTTCGGCGTAGACGACGCCGGGCGCGTCGGTGCGCTCGATGGTGTGGTAGCTGTCGAAGCTGCTGCGCCCGGGCTCGGCCACGTACATCGTCACCCGCACCTCGCCCGGGAACTCGAGCTGGCGCAGGAAGTTGCAGAAGGCGTTGACGATCACCGGGCCCTGGCCGGCGAGGTCGGTGCTGCCGCCGACCTTGAAGATCCAGTCCAGGCGCACGATTTCCATGTAGCGGAAGTAGAGCGTGTTGTTGATGTGGCGCATGGCGTCCATGTCGCCCCAGCGCAGCGGCACCACCAGCTCGTGCACCAGCTTCTTGGCCGCCGGCAGTTCGAAGCGCAGCGCCATCGCCCCGCGCCCTCAGGCCACGCCGAGCTCGCGCGCCAGGCGCTGCACCAGCGCCTTGAGCTCGGCCACCTCTTCGGCCAGCCGCGTCTGCCCGGCCTTCAGCGCCGCGATCTCGCCGGCGCTGACGCCCTCGGCCGCGTCGCCGGCCGCGCGCGGCGCCGGCAGGGCCACTTCGCCGCACAGCAGCTGCGCCCAGCGTGCCTCGCGCTCGCCGGGGGCGCGCGGCAGCTTCACGACCATCGGAACGGCCTTGGCGGCCAGTTCGTCGAGGAAGCCTTCCACGGCCGAGATGTCGGCGAAGCGGTGCAGCCGCTCGCAGTTCAGCCGCAGCTCGGCCGCGGTCTGCGGGCCGCGCAGCATCAGCACCGTCAGCAGCGCCACCGACTGCGAGGGCAGCTGCAGCACACGGGCCATGTTGTGCTCGAACTTGACGACGCGGCTGCCGCTGCCTTCGAAGACCAGGCTCAGGCCCTTCAGGCCGTCGACGGCGGTCAGCACCTCGGCCTCGGTGGCCTCGATGACGGGCACGCGCGCGGTCTTCTGGTTGCAGCCTGCCACCAGCGCGTTCAGCGACAGCGGGTAGGTGTCGGGCACGGTGTGCTGTTTCTCGACCAGCACGCCCAGCGCGCGGGCTTCCAGCGGCGTGAGGTGTCGCAAGGTGCGCAGGCCGCCCGGGTCAGACGGCCTGGCCGTCGTCGGCCGAGATCACGGCACCGTTGACGAAGTGGCTCTGGTTGGAGCACAGCATCATCAGCACCACGTCCAGGTCCTGCGGCTGGCCGACGCGCTTGCGCGGCATCGCCTGCACCATCTTCTGCCCCGCTTCGGTCTGCCAGACATGGTGGTTGATCTCGGTGTCGATGTAGCCCGGGCACAGGGCGTTGACGTTGATGCCGTAGCGCCCCCATTCCAGCGCCATCGCGCGCGTCATGTGCACCACGGCGGCCTTGCTCATGCAGTAGATGCCGATCTGCGGGAACACCCGCAGCCCGGCCATCGACGCCACGTTGACGATGCGCCCGCCGGTGAAGGTGCCCGGCGCCTCGCCCTTGCTGCGGGCGATCATGCGCTTGGCCACTTCCTGTGCGACGAAGAAGGCACCGCGGGTGTTGACGGACATCACCTGGTCGTAGTCCGCGGGCGTGACCTCGGTGAGCTTGCCGGTGGCCCCGACGCCGGAGTTGTTGACGAGGATGTCGATGGCGCCCATCTCGGTCTCGGCATGGGCCACCGCGGCCTTGATGCTGGTCGGGTCGGTGACGTCCAGGCCGACGACATGGGCGTCGCCGCCCAGGCTCTCGATCTCGGCGCGCAGCGTCTTCAGCCGCTCGACGCGACGCGCCGCCAGCACCACGCCGGCGCCGGCCGCGGCCAGGGTCTTCGCGAACTGCGCGCCCAGGCCGCTGGAGGCCCCGGTGACGAAGGCCACGCGGCCTGAAAGATCGATCTCGTAGGCCATGCTGGGCAACCTGTTCTCTGTGTTGCGGGGAACGATAGCACGCACCCCTGGGGCCACCGCCGCAGCGGCCGCGCTGCCGCGGCCTCATCATCGCGGGCCATGCTGTCGATCCAGGCCCTGAGCAAGCGCTACGGCGCCACACCCGTCTTCCACGACGTCACGCTGGCCCTGGCCGGGGGCGAGTTCGTCGCCCTGCTGGGCGAGTCGGGCGTCGGCAAGTCGACGCTGCTGAACTGCATCGCGGGGCTGGACCGCGCCGACGCCGGGCAGGTGCGCATCGCCGGCACCGACCTTGCCACCCTGGACGAGGACGCCTGCGCGCGGCTGCGCCGCCAGCACCTGGGCTTCGTCTTCCAGGCCTTCCACGTGCTGCCGCACCTGACGGTGGCCGAGAACGTGAGCCTGCCGCTGCGCCTGCTCGGCCGCCACGACGAGGCGCGCGTGCAGGCGCTGCTGCACGACGTCGGCCTGGGCGGCCTCGGCGCGCGGCTGCCGGCGCAGCTTTCGGGCGGGCAGCTGCAGCGGGTGGCGATCGCCCGCGCCGTGGTGCATGCGCCGGGGCTGATCCTGGCCGACGAGCCCACCGGCAACCTCGACCCCGAGACCGCCGAACGCGTGCTGGCCGTGCTGCGCACGCAGGTGCGCGAGGCCGGCGCGGCCTGCCTGCTGGTGACGCATTCGGCCGCCGCGGCAGCGCGCGCCGACCGCGTCTGGCGGCTGACGGCCAGCGGCATCGTGGCGGCGACATGAGTCAGGGCCTGCTGCCGCTGCTGATCCTGCGCGAGTGGCGGCACCACCCCTGGCGTCATGGCGTGGCCCTGCTGGCGGTGGCGCTGGGCGTGGCGCTGGCCTATTCGGTGCACCTCATCAACAGCTCGGCGCTGGCCGAGTTCTCGGCCGCCGTGCGCACCGCCGGCGGCCAGCCCGAC
>CAIWPS010000395.1 GCA_903914615.1 uncultured beta proteobacterium
ACGCACTACAGCTTCGACCACAAGGGCGTGCACTTCATCGCGCTGGACAACGTCAGCGACCCGGCGGCGAAGATCGGCGACGCGCAGCTGGCCTGGCTGGCCGACGATTTGAAGGCCCAGCCCGCCGACGCGCGCATCGTCGTGCTGACGCACCGGCCACTGTTCGACCTCTACCCGCAGTGGGACTGGGCCACGCGCGACGGCGCACAGGCAATGGCGCTGCTGATGCCGCACGCCAACGTCACCGTCTTCTACGGCCACATCCATCACGAGCACCACCACATGACGGGCCACATCGCCCACCACTCGGCCAAATCGCTGATATTCGCGCTGCCGCAGGCCGGCTCGCAGCCGAAGCGAACGCCACAGGCCTGGGACCCGGCGCAGCCCTACCGCGGCCTGGGCTGGCGAGAGCTGGAAGGCGGGGTGAGGTCGGCGGCGTGGGAGATCGTCGAGCACCCGGTGGCGGCGGGCTGATGGAGCCTGCCGCACCCGACCGCCGCCGCCTGCTGGCACTGGCCGCCGCCCTCGCGGCCGGAGGGCTGGTGGCCAGGCGCAGCGACGCTGCCGACGAACGCGTGATCGCCGTGGTGGCGCGCAAGTTCGTCTTCGTGCCCGACGAGATCGTGCTCACGCTGGGCGAGACCGTGGTGCTGGAACTCACCGCGCCCGAGGTCGCCATGGGTTTCGCGGCCAGCGACTTCGGCGTGCGCGCCGACGTCGTGCCGGGGCTGACGACGCGGCTGCGCCTGACGGCCACCAAGCTCGGTCGCTTCCAGTTCAACTGCGACGTCTTCTGCGGTGGCGGCCACGAGGACATGGACGGGTTCATCGAGGTCCGCGCGCCCTGAGCGTGCGCTGGGGCACCGGCTACGATGCAGGCCATCGAGCGCTGCAAAGGAGCCGCACATGTCCTCAGGAAAGATCCTCGTCGCCCAGGGCGGCGGGCCGACGGCAGTCATCAACCAGAGCCTCGTCGGCGTGGTGCTCGAAGCGCGCCGCCATCTCGGCATCCGCCGCGTCTACGGCGCCCGCCACGGCGTGCGCGGCATCGTCAACGAAGACTTCGTCGACCTCACGCAGGAGACCAGCCACAACCTGGAACTGGTGGCCGGAACGCCCGCGGCGGCGCTGGGCAGCACGCGCGACAAGCCCGACCTGGCCTACTGCCAGGAGATGTTCAAGGTGCTGGCGGCACACCAGATCGAGCATTTCTTCAACATCGGCGGCAACGACTCCAGCGACACCGTGCGCATCGTCGCCGAGGAAGCCGCCAAGGCCGGCTACCCGCTGCGCTGCATCCACATCCCGAAGACCATCGACAACGACCTCGTGCTCAACGACCACACGCCGGGCTTCCCCAGCGCGGCGCGCTTCGTCGCCCAGGCCTTTGCCGGCGCCAACCTGGACAACGCAGCGCTGCCGGGCGTCTATGTCGGCGTGGTGATGGGACGCCATGCCGGCTTCCTCACCGCGGCGTCCGCCCTCGGCAAGAAATTTCCCGACGACGGCCCGCACCTCATCTACGTGCCCGAGCGCGTGTTCGAGATCGAGCGCTTCATCGCCGACGTGAAGACGATGTACGAGCGCCACGGCCGCTGCGTCATCGCCGTCAGCGAAGGCATCCACGACGCCGCCGGCCGGCCCATCCTGGCGCTTCTGGGCAACATGATCAAAGGCGACCTGGAACGCGATGCCCACGGCAACGTGCAGCTCAGCGGCAGCGGCGCGCTGGCCGACCTGCTGTGCGAGGAGATCAAGGCGCGGCTGAAGATCAAACGC
>CAIWPS010000396.1 GCA_903914615.1 uncultured beta proteobacterium
CAGCAGAGCGGCATCGCGCTGGCGCTGGTGCCGCTGGTGATGGTGGCGATGAACGTGGTCTACGCCGGCGCGGCCTACCCCTTCGGCAAGCTCTCCGACCAGGTCAGCCACCGCGCCCTGCTGGCGCTGGGCCTGGTCGTGCTGGTGGTCGCCGACACCGTGCTGGCCAGCAGTTCGCATGGGGCCGTGGTGCTGGCCGGGGTGGCGCTGTGGGGCGTGCACATGGGCATCACGCAGGGCCTGCTGGCGACCATGGTGGCCGACACCGCGCCGGCCGACCTGCGCGGCACGGCCTACGGCTTCTTCAATCTCGTCAGCGGCGTGGCCATGCTGCTGGCCAGTGTCGTCGCCGGCCTGCTGTGGGACCGCCTGGGGGCAGCCTGGACCTTTGGCGCCGGTGCCGCCTTCAGCCTGCTGGCGCTGGCCGGGCTGGCGGCGATGGCTGCGCCGGCCCGCCCGCGCCGCTGAGCTTCAGGCGCCCGTGCTCAGCACCTCGCCGAAGCCCTGCCAGCGCGTGCCGGTGAACTTCGCCAGCTGGCCCTGCTTGACCAGGAAGTAGTCGGTCGGCGTGGTGTTCAGCAGCATGCCCGGCAGCATCAGCGGCAGCTTCAGGTTCTTGATGTTCGCGGCCTGGCGCATCAGGTTCTCGCGCGTCAGGTCGTTGCCGCATCCCTTGAGCACGTGGACCATGGCCTGCGCGGTGATGTAGGCGTACAGGTTGGATGCGTCCTTGGGGTCGCCGTCGCGGTAGTGGCGGCCCATGAAGGCACGCCACTCCAGCATGTTGGGGTCGTCCTGCCACTGCGGATCGTTGGGGTCCTTGTAATACTGCAGCGTGAGCAGGCCCACGCTCTTGTCCAGACCCGCCGGCGTCAGCACCGAGCCCACCGAGGCGCTGACGTTGTTGATGATGTGCAGCGGCTTCCAGCCCGAGTCCCAGGCCTTGCGCACGGCCTGGGCGCCGAACTTGGGCGTGGTGATGTTGATGAAGGTGTCGGCGCCCGAGCCCTGCAGCGTCAGCACCTGCGAATCCACCGTCGGGTCGGTGACCTCGTAGCTGACCTTGGACACCACCAGCTTGGCGCCGGCGGCGCCCAGGCCGTCCTCGACGCCCTTGAGCACGTCCTTGCCGAAGTCGTCGTTCTGGTAAAGGATCCCGATCTTCGCGCCGGGCTTGTTCTTCAGCAGGTAGCGGGCGTAGATCTGGCCCTCGGCCTGGTAGCTGAGGTTGAAGCCCAGCGTCCACGGGAAGTTCTTCGGGTCGGCCCACTTGGTGGCGCCGGTGGCCAGGAAGAGGTGCGGCACCTTCTTCGCATTGACGTACTTGTGGATCGCCGAATTGGCCGCCGTGCCCAGGTTCTGGAACAGCGCCAGCACCTCGTCCTGCTCGACCAGGCGGCGCACCTGCTCCACCGTCTTGGGCGGGCTGTAGCCGTCGTCCAGGCTGATCAGGTTGACCTTGCGGCCGTTGATGCCACCGGCCTCGTTGAGCATCTTGAAATAGGCCTGGTGCAGCTTGCCGATGGTGCCGTAGGCCGATGCCGGGCCGCTGTAGGGCATGGTCTGGCCGAGCTTGATCTCGCTGTCGCTGGCGCCCGGGCCGTATTTCTTCTGCGCCAGCGCCGGGCCGAAGGGCAGCGCCAGCGACGCGGCGGCGATCAGCGACTTGCGGCGGGTGGGATCGACTTTCATCATGTCTCCTTCGGTGGGGGTGGCAGGGAACGCCGCCGGCGCCAGCGCGCGATGGCGATGCGCAGGAAACCGGCGACGCCGGTGGGCATCACGTACATGAACAGGATGAGGAAGACGCCGTAGATGGCCCAGGGCGCGGCCTTCGATATCTGGTCGGCGACATTGGGCACGAACTGGATGAACAGCGCGCCCCAGAGGGCGCCCGAGATCGACGCCAGGCCGCCGACGACGATGCCCACGACGAAGCTGATCGACAGGAAGATGCTGAACGAATCGGGCGCCACGAACTGGATGGCGATCGCGCCCAGGGCACCGGCAACCCCGGTGTACAGCGCCGAGACGGCGAAGGTCAGGGCTTTCACGCGCGACAGGTTCACGCCCATGGCCTGGGCCGCGACGGGCTGGTCGCGGATGGCCACCATGGCGCGGCCGATGCGGCCCCGCAGCAGGTTCCATGCGAACAGGAACATCAGCAGCGTCACCGCCAGGGCCACGAAATACAGCCACTGGTCGGGCGACAGCGGCGCCCAGTCCGGCGCGTCGGGCTTGTTGATGACGATGCCCTGGGCGCCGCCGGTCCAGTCCTCGATGCCCTTGTACTTCAGGATCTGCGGCAGCGCCACGCCCAGCGCGAAGGTGGCCAGCGACAGGTACAACCCCTCCAGCCGCAGCGCCGGCAGGCCGAAGAGGAAGCCGGCCACCGCGCACACCGCGCCGGCGATGGGCAGCGTGGCCCAGTAGGGCAGACCGGCCTTGTCCATCAGGATCGCCGCGGTGTAGGCGCCGATGGCATAGAAGGCGCCATGGCCGAGCGAGATCTGGCCGTTGTAGCCGGTCAGCATGTTCAGGCCCAGCAGCGCGATGGCGTAGACCAGCACCAGCGTGAGCTGAAACACACGGTAGTTGCTGACGACGAAGGGCAGCACGCAGGCCAGCGCCAGCAGCAGGGCCAGGCCAGCGAGCTGGCGCGAGCGCGGCGTCGTCATGCCTTCATACCCGCGTGACCTGCACCTTGCCGAGCAGCCCCGAGGGCCGCACGACGAGCACGCCGACGATGAGCACCAGCGCCACCGTGAGCTTGAGCTCGGTGCCCAGGAAGGCGCCGACGAGGTTTTCCAGCACGCCGACGATGAAGCCGCCGAGCACCGCGCCCACGGGGCTGTCGATGCCGCCCAGCAGCGCCGCGGCGAAGGCGTAGAGCAGGATGCCCGACATCATGTTCGGCTCCAGGAACACCGTGGGCGCGACCATCATGCCGGCGATGGCGCCGATGGCGCCGGCCAGGCCCCAGCCCAGCGCCAGCATCCAGCCGACGCGGATGCCCACCAGGCGGCTCGATTCCGGGTTCTGCGCCGCGGCGCGCATCGCCAGGCCCAGCGGCGTGTAGCGGAAGAAGACGAAGAGCAGGCCCAGCACGACGAGCGTGATCGCCATCGACCCCAGTTCGTGGCTGGAGACGTAGCGGTTGCCGAACAGCGGCTGCTCCGGGAAGGGGCTGGGGAAGGGCTTGATGGTGTAGCTGAAGATCCAGCCCGCCAGGCTGTTGGTGATGACGAGCAGGCCGATGAAGACGATGACCACCGACAGGATGGGCGCGTTCTCCACCGGCCGCACCACCACGCGCTCGATCACCACCCCGAGCACGAAGGCGATGGCCACGGTGATGAAGAAGGCCGCCCAGTAGGGCATGCCGGTCTGCAGGAGGCTCCAGGCGATGTAGGTCGAGAACATCGCGAGCTCGCCCTGGGCGAAGTTCACCAGGTGGGTGGCCTGGTAGATCATCACCAGCGCCAGCGCCACGCTGGCGTAGATGCCGCCGCTGGCCAGGCCCGAGAAGACCTGGTGGATGAGGAGGTCGGCGTTCATGGCCTGCTTCAATAGCCCAGGTAGGAACGGCGCACCGAGGCGTCGTCGCGGATGCTCTCGGCGCTGCCGGCGATGACGACGCGCCCGGTCTCCAGCAGGTAGGCCTGGCGCGCCAGCTTCAGCGCCAGCGCGGCGTTCTGCTCCACCAGCAGCATGCTCACGCCGTCGCTGACGTTGATCTCGCGGAAGATCTCGAACAGCTCCTGCACCACCAGCGGCGCCAGGCCGAAGGAAGGCTCGTCCAGCAGCAGCAGCGCCGGCCTCAGCATCAGCGCGCGCGACACCGCCAGCATCTGCTGCTCGCCGCCCGAGAGCAGGCCGGCCTGCTGCTTGCGCCTTTCCTTCAGACGCGGGAAGTACGTGTACATGCGCTCGAAGTCGGCGGCCACGGCGTCGCGGTCCTTGCGCGTGCAGGCGCCCAGGCGCAGGTTGTCCTCGACGCTGAGGCCCGTGAACGTGCCGCGCCCGTCGGGCACATGGGCCACGCCCAGGCGCACGATGCTTTCGGTGGCCAGGGTGTCGATGCGGGTGCCGCGCAGCGTCACCTCGCCGCGCCTTCTCACCATGCCGCAGACGGCGCGCAGCAGCGTCGTCTTGCCGGCGCCGTTGGCGCCCAGGATGGTGGTGATGCCGCCAGCCTCGACGGCGAAGTCGATGCCGTGCAGCACCTGCGTCGGGCCGTACTGGGCGTGCAGCCCGCGCACGTCGAGCAATGATTCCATCTAGGCCTCAGTGCCCAGGTAGGCGCGTATCACCTCGGGGTGGGCCTGCACTTCGGCCGGCGTGCCGTCGGCGATCTTGCGGCCGAAGTCCAGCGCCACCACGCGGTCGGAAACGCGCATCACCATGTTCATGTGGTGTTCCACCAGCAGCAGCGTCAGCGACAGGCGATCGCGCACCTGGCGCAGCAGCGCCATCAGCGCGCCCACCTCCTCGTGGTTGAGGCCGCCGGCCGGCTCGTCCAGCAGCAGCAGCTTGGGCGCGCTGGCCAGGGCGCGGCCGAGCTCGACGCGCTTGCAGGTGCCGAAGGGCAGGTCCATGACGCGCGCATCGGCCACGTCGCGCAGGTCCAGCAGCTCGATCAGCGCATCGGCCTCGTCGCCCCGCTGGCGCTCCTCGCGCGCCACGCGCGGCAGGCGCAGGGCGTTGGCAACGAACCCGCTGCCGCTGCGGCCATGGCCGCCGAGCATGATGTTCTGGCGGACCGACATGGTGCGGAACAGCGCCAGGTTCTGGAAGGTGCGGCCGATGCCGAGCTCGGCGATGCCGTGCGGCGGCGTCGCCACCAGCGGCCGGCCATCGAACAGGATCTGCCCCTCGCTGAAGGTGTACAGGCGCGACAGGCAGTTGAACAGCGTCGTCTTGCCGGCGCCGTTGGGGCCGATGAGGCCGACGATGTGGCCGGCCTGGACGTCGAAGGAGACATGGTCCAGCGCCGTGATGCCGCCGAAGCGCACGCAGACCCCGTCCACCTGCAGCAGGGGCCGGGACGGCGGGGGCTTGGGCTCGATGGGTCGTCTCCGCGGGGCGCCGCACGTCGAACGCGTGCGATCAGGCCGCGACCGTAACGTGCCGCTGCCCGGCGCAAAACTGGTCTTACCCTAGTTGACGGCTGCCGAGCGGATGCGTCATGCAGGCTCGGGGGTCCGCGCAGGGCCTGCAGGATGGGCCCAGGAAGATTTCCCTGGCGCGGGCCTCGGCCGGCCGGCGAGACTCGGGTGCCAGGGGCCGCAGGAGGGTGCTGCAGGCGCCTGCTGCCCGCCAACGCCGCGCGTCGTGGCCACGCCCTGACAGCCCCAGTGAGACTGCGCCCCATGCCGAGATTCCGCCCCGTAAATCAGCCCCGCCCTGGGCTCCGCCGCCGCCCGCCCCACGGCGCCCCTGCTCGGGTGGCCCGGCTGGGGCTGGCGGCGCTGGCGGCGCTGTCGGGGCCCCTGCTCGCCGCCACGGTGCCGGAAGGCGCCGACGGGGCGGCACCGGCAGCGCGGCCGCAGACGGTGGAGATCGTCGGCGTCAGCGTCCTGCCCGGCCTGGGCACGCCGCTGAACCAGGTGCCGGCCAATGTGCAGACGATCAAGGGCGCCGACAGCGGCAGCCAGCGCGCCCTGAACCTGTCGGACGCGCTGGACCGCAGCGCCGGCAGCGTCAACGTCAACGACACCGCAGGCAACCCCTTCCAGCACGACCTCAACTTCCGCGGCTTCACGGCCTCGCCGGCGCTGGGCACGCCGCAGGGCCTGTCGGTGTTCGTCGACGGCGTGCGCGTCAACGAGGTCTTCGGCGACACCGTGAACTGGGACCTGATACCCAGCGCTGCCATCGCCGGTATCACCGTCATCCCCGGCTCCAACCCGGTCTTCGGGCTGAACACGCTGGGCGGTGCGCTGAGCGTGACCACCCGCAACGGCCGGACCGACGCCGGCACGTCGGTGCAGGCCTACGGCGGCTCCTACGGCCGCCAGGCGGTGGAATTCCAGACCGGCGGCCACGGCGACCAGGCCGACTACTTCGTAACCGGCAGCGAGCTGCACGACCGCGGCTGGGGCGAGCACAACCCCAGCCGCGTGCAGCAGCTCTTCGCCAAGGCCGGCAGCCGCGGCGCCACCACCGACCTGTCGCTGAGCCTGACGCTGGCCGACAACCGGCTGGAAGGCAACCAGACGCTGCCGCTCTCGTTCATGAGCGACTTCCGCCAGGCCTACAGCTGGCCGGACTACCAGACCAACCGGCTGGCCTTCGTGAACTTCAAGCTCGACCATCGCCTGCGCGAGACCCTGCTGCTGGAGTTCGCCGCCTACGTGCGCAAGGTCGACACCCACGTGCTCAACAGCAACGTCAACAACGACTTCGACACCACCCAGGCCGTCGGCCCGGGCAACCAGCCCACCGGCAACGTCGTCGACGCCATCGCCCAGCTGCGCCCCGGCGCGACGCTGCAGCTGAGCTCGCTGGCCGCCGTGGCCGGGCACGGCAACCAGTTCATCGCCGGTGCCAGCATCGACGGTGGCCGCACCGACTTCCGGCAGTGGAACCAGGAGGCCGGCGCGTCGCGCGACACCAGCTCCAGCGCGCCGCTGCTTCTGGCAACCTCGCTGCATGCGCACAGCTCGGCCACCGGGTGGTATGCGAGCGATGTCTTCGCCATCGACGCGCGCACCCATCTCACGCTGGCGGGCCGCTACAACCAGGCCCGCGTGCAGCTGCAGGACCAGCTCGGCACGGCGCTGAATGGCGACCACCGCTTCCAGCGCCTGAACCCGGCCGTCGGCCTGACCTTCAACCCGGGCCCGGCGCTCACCACCTACGCCGCCTACAACGAAGGCATGCGCGTGCCCACGCCGGTCGAGCTGAGCTGCGCCGACCCCAACGCGCCCTGCTCGCTGCCCAACGCCTTCGCGGCCGACCCGGCGCTCAAGGCGGTGGTGTCGAAGACGGTCGAGCTCGGGGCGCGCGGCCGCGCGGCCACGGCCCTGGGCTGGAGCGCGGCCGTCTTCCGCACCGAACTCCACGACGACATCCAGTTCATCAGCAGCGGCGGCGGCGCCACCAGCGCCGGCTATTTCCAGAACGTCGGCCAGACCCGCCGCCAGGGCCTGGAACTGGGGCTCGACGGCCAGGGCGGGCCGCTGAGGTTCAGCGCCCACTACAGCCTCATCGCCGCCACCTTCCAGACGCCGCTGACGCTGAACAGCCCCAGCAATTCGACCGCCGCCGCGCTCAGCTGCCCGACCTGCACCGACATCCAGGTCCAGCCCGGCAACCGCATCCCCGGCATCCCGCGCCAGATTTTGAAGCTGCGCGCCGAGCTGGCGACCGGCGCAGGCGCCGCGTTCGGCGCCAACCTGCTGGCGCAGTCGAGCCAGACCGCACGCGGCGACGAGAACAACCGCGACATCCACGGCCCCGTGCCCGGCTTTGCCGTCGTCAACCTGGACGCGCGCTACGCCTTCGCGCCGGGCTGGGAAGTCTTCGCCAAGGTCAACAACCTCTTCGACCGCCGCTACGCGACCGTCGCCACGCTGGGCCAGACCGTCTTCACCGGCCCCGCCAACAGCTTCGACAGCAGCGGCGCGAGCTGGCGCAACGAACAGTTCCGCAGCGTCGGCG
>CAIWPS010000397.1 GCA_903914615.1 uncultured beta proteobacterium
CTCGCCACCGCGCCGGTGGGCTTCGGCCTGCCGGCGCCGGAACGGGTCGCACGGCAAAGGGCCTCAGCCATCGGCGATGCTTCGGATGTTGTAGTCGAAAGACGAGAGCCGAAGAGAGCCGATGGACACGGGCCTAGAACCTCCTGGCTTTAGCCATGGGGAGATTCAGCCAGACCGCCGGTACCTTGACGGTGGACGGCACGCTGGACAACGGCAACGCGGGCGGTGTGACCACCCTGCTGGGCGGCGTGCTCAATGGCAACGGCACCATCAACGGTGATCTGTTCGTCGGCGGCGGGCCTGGCAGCGCCTTCTTCCGCCCCGGGCACAGCCCCGGCCAGATGGTCATCACCGGCGCCTTCACCCTCAACGCCGGCGGCGTGCTGGAGCTTGAGATCCAGCGCGGCAGCGACGGCCTGCTGCACTGGGATGTCGTGAGTGCCGACTCGATGAGCTTCGCCCAGGGCAGCCTGATCAAGGTGCTGCTCGGCGACGGCGTGGCGGGCGACAGCACCGTCAGCCTGGACCTGCTGCAATGCCCGAGCGGCTGCAGCTTTGCCGGCGATATGCAGGTCGAGGGCGGCCTGGGCGGCACCTTCGTGCCGGGCGACCAGGGCCTGTCCTTCGAGGTCGCCGCCGTGCCCGAGCCCGGCCCGGCCTGGATGCTGGCCGCCGGCTTGCTGGTGCTGGGGGCCTGCGCCCGCAGGCGCCCGGCCACCGCGCTGCGGGCGGCCTCGAGGAGAGACTGAAGCGGCGTCGCCTTGGGGCCGTCAGCCGCGTCGGGGTTCCCGACGACGGGACGCGGGCCCGCTTGAGCCGCCTCAGCCGGGGGCCCAGAGCGCTGCCATCGCCCCGGCATGGGCCTGCGCGATGGCGTCACGGCGGCCATGCGCCCCTGCAGCGACGACGCGCCTGCCGGCCACCCAGACTTCCGCGAAAGGCGTGCCGCCGCCGGCGAAGACGAGCGCGTCCAGCAGGTTCGCGGCCGGCAGGCCTTGCAGCCCCGCGCCGCGCGCGTCCAGCACCAGCAGGTCGGCGCGCGCACCCACCTGCAAGCCCCACCGTGCCTGGCCCGCTGCAGCGCCGCCACCGGCCAGCGCCAGCTCGAACAAGCGCGCCGCCGTGGCGCCCTCGAAGCGCGGCGGGTCGGCAGCGACGTTGCGCCGGCGGTGCAGCAGCCGCTGGCCGTATTCGAGCCAGCGCAGCTCCTCGGGCCAGGCGCGGCCCACCTGGCTGTCCGAACCGATGGCCAGCGGCACGCCGGCGGCGAGCCAGCGCGGCAGGTCGGGCAGGCCATCGCCCAGGTTGGCCTCGGTGCTGGGGCACAGCACCACGCCGGCGCCGCTGCGCGCCACGGCGTCGATCTCGGCCGGCTCGGCGTGGGTGGCGTGGACGAGCTGCCAGCGTGCGTCCAGCGGCAGCTCGCGCGCCAGCCATTCGATGGGCCGCGCGCCGGTGGCCGCCCGGCAGTCGTCGACCTCGGCCGTCTGCTCGGCAATGTGGATGTGGACGGGCGCGGCGTCGTCGGCCACGCACGCTGCCAGCCGGCGCAAGGAAGCCGGTGCGGCCGCGCGCAGCGAATGCACGGCCACGCCGGCGTCCACCTGCGGCAGCCGCAGCCCGCGCACGGCGTCGCGCAGGGCGAGGACGGTGTCGACGTCGGCGGCGAAGCGACGCTGCTCGGCGCGCAGCTGCGGCTGCGCGAAACCGGCGCGTTCGTAGAGCACGGGCAGCAGCGTCAGGCCGATGCCGGCGTCCCGCGCTGCATCGACGAGGGCGCGGCTCATCGCCCAGGGCTCGCCGTAAGGCGCGCCCGTGTCGTCGTGGTGCAGGTAGTGGAATTCGCAGACCTGGGTGTAGCCGCCGCCCAGCAGTTCGGCGTAGAGCTGCGCCGCCACCGCACGCAGCTGCGCCGGGGTGATGCGCGCGGCCACGCCGTACATGCGGTCGCGCCACGACCAGAAGTCGTCGTGACCGGCCGTGCGCCGCTCGGCCAGGCCGGCGAAGGCGCGCTGGAAGGCGTGGCTGTGGGCGTCGACCAGGCCCGGCAGCACGGGGCCGGGCAGCACCGTGGCCTGCGGCGGCGCGGCGCTGCCGGCGCGCAGCTCGGCCCAGTGGCCGGCTGCGTCCGCGCGCAGCAGCACGGCGTCCTGCCAGCGGCCGGCCAGCCAGGCCCGCGGCGCCCACAGCAGCGCCGCGTTCACGACGGCTTCCAGACCAGCATCGTCTGCACGAGGGCGCGCAGCAGCGGCGTCACCGCGGCGGCACGTTCCCCGTGCCAGCGGTAGGGCGGCGTCTCTTCCATGTAGGCGCGCCAGCACATCTCCAGCTGCACGGCGTGCACGCCGTCCTGCGGCCGGCCGTGGCGGCGCGTGATGTGGCCGCCCTGGAAGCGGCCGTCGACGACGTGGCTGTAGTCAGCCTGCGCCGCGAACACCGAGGCCAGCGCATTGCGCAGGGCCGGGTCGCAGCTGCGGCCGCCGACGGTGCCCAGGTTCATGTGCGGCAGCCGGCCTTCGAAGAGCCAGGGCAGCTCGCTCTTGATGCTGTGGGCGTCGAAAAGCACGACGTGGCCGTGCGCCGCGCGCAGCCGCGCCAGCTCGGCGTCCAGCGCGTCGTGGTAGGGCTGCCAGTAGACGGCGATGCGACGCGCGATCTCGGTGTCGTCGGGCGCCGCGCCCGGGCGGTAGAGGGGCTCGCCGGTGAAGTGCCGCGTCGGGCACAGCTCGGTGTTGTTCCGGCCGGCGTACATCGGCGTGTTCTCGCGCGGCCGGTTCAGGTCGATGAGGTAGCGGCTGTGGCGCGGCACGAGCAGGCTCGCGCCCATCGCGGTGGCGAAGGCGTAGAGACGGTCGAGGAACCAGTCGGTGTCTTCCACCTGCAGCGCGCGTTCGGTGTAGCGGTGCCGCTGGTCGGCGGGGATGGCGGTGCCGACATGCGGCGTGCTGATGAGCAGCGGTGCGCTGCCGCGGTGCAGGGTGTAGACCTCGTCGTCCATGCTCAGTCTCGTTCGACGCCGCCGCAGACGACGCGGCGGCAGGGCTTGTGGCCGAAGCGGTAGGCCAGCTCGCGCGGGTGCTCGGCGTCCCAGACCGCGAAGTCGGCGCGCTGCCCGGCCACCAGCGTGCCGCGGTGGCGCAGGCCCAGCGCGCGCGCGGCGTTGACGGTGACGCCGTGCCAGGCTTCCTCGGGCGTCAGGCGGAACAGCGTGCAGGCCATGTTGAGCATGAGCAGCAGCGACAGCGTCGGCGACGAACCCGGGTTGTGGTCGCTGGCGATGGCGATGGGCACGCCGGCGTCGCGCAGCGCCTGCACCGGCGGCAGCTGCGTCTCGCGCAGGAAATAGAACGCGCCGGGCAGCAGCACCGCCACGCTGCCGGCCTGGCGCATGGCCGCGATGCCGCCGGCCGAGAGATGTTCCAGGTGGTCGCAGCTGAGGGCGCCGTAGCGCGCCGCCAGCGCCGCGCCACCCTGGTCCGAAAGTTGTTCGGCATGCAGCTTCACCGGCAGGCCGAGGGCGCGCGCGGCGCGGAAGACGCGCTCGGTCTGCGCCGGCGTGAAGGCGATGGTGTCGCAGAAGGCGTCGACGGCATCGACCAGGCCCAGCGCCTGCTGGCGCGCCAGCCAGCAGCAGGCGTCGTCGATGTAGGCGTCGGCGCGGCCTTCGTATTCCGGCGCCAGCGCATGCGCGGCCAGCGAGGTGGTGCTCACCGACAGCGGCAGTTCGCGGCCCAGGCGGCGCGCCACGGCCAGGCAGCGGGCTTCGTCGTGTTCGCTCAGGCCGTAGCC
>CAIWPS010000398.1 GCA_903914615.1 uncultured beta proteobacterium
AAGGCGAGGTCATCCTCGGCGAGGAGCCCGAGTCGACGTGGTGGATGCGGGTCCACAACTTCTTCTTCGGGTTCCTCGTGCCCGAGGAACTGCTGTGAGCCGAGCTCAGTTGCGGCTGCGGTCGACCAGCTTGTTCGCCTTGATCCAAGGCATCATCGCGCGCAGCTTCTCGCCCACGACCTCGATGCTGTGCTCGCTGGTGAGGCGCCGGCGGCTCAGCAGCGTCGGCGCGCCGGCGCGGTTCTCCAGGATGAAGCTCTTGGCGTATTCGCCGGTCTGGATGTCGGTGAGGATCTGCTTCATCGCCTTCTTGGTCTCGGCGGTGACGACGCGGGGGCCCGACACGTATTCGCCGTACTCGGCGTTGTTGCTGATCGAGTAGTTCATGTTGGCGATGCCGCCCTCGTAGATGAGGTCGACGATCAGCTTGAGCTCGTGCAGGCATTCGAAGTAGGCCATCTCGGGCGCGTAGCCGGCTTCAACCAGCGTCTCGTAGCCGGCCTTGATGAGCTCGACGGTGCCGCCGCAAAGCACGGCCTGTTCGCCGAAAAGGTCGGTCTCGGTCTCTTCGCGGAAATTGGTCTCGATGACGCCGGCCTTGCCGCCGCCGTTGGCCGCGGCGTAGCTCAGCGCCAGGTCGCGCGCCTTGCCGCTCTTGTCGGCATGCACCGCGATCAGGTGCGGCACGCCGCCGCCCTGGGTGTAGGTGTTGCGCACCGTGTGGCCCGGGGCCTTGGGGGCGACCATCCAGACATCGAGGTCGTCGCGCGGGATGACCTGGCCGTAGTGGACGTTGAAGCCATGCGCGAAGGCCAGCGAGGCGCCCTTGCGGATGTGCGGCTCGACGTCGTTCTTGTAGACCGCGCCGATCTGCTCGTCGGGCAGCAGGATCATGACGACGTCGGCTTCCTTCACCGCGTCCGCCACCTCGGCCACCTTGAGCCCGGCCTTCTCGACCTTGGCCCAGCTGGCGCCGCCGCGGCGCAGGCCGACGGTGACCTTGACGCCGCTGTCGTTGAGGTTCTGCGCATGGGCGTGGCCCTGCGAACCGTAGCCGATGATGGTGACGCTCTTGCCCTTGATGAGGCTGAGGTCGGCGTCCTTGTCGTAATAGACCTTCATGGTTCTCTCCGTAAAAAACTAGACGCGCAGGATGCGCTCGCCGCGGCCGATGCCGCTGGCACCGGTGCGGACGGTTTCGAGGATGGCCGCGCGGTCGATGGCGACCAGGAAGGCGTCGAGCTTGGCGCTGTCGCCGGTGAGCTCGATGGTGTAGCTCTTCTCGGTGACGTCGATGATGCGGCCGCGAAAGATCTCGGCCATGCGCTTCATCTCGTCGCGCTCCTTGCCCACCGCGCGCACCTTCACCAGCATCAGCTCGCGCTCGGTGTAGCTGCCCTCGGTGAGGTCGACGACCTTGACGACCTCGATGAGGCGGTTCAGGTGCTTGGTGATCTGCTCGATGACCTCGTCGCTGCCGGTGGTGACGATGGTCATGCGCGACAGCGACGGGTCTTCCGTCGGTGCCACGGCCAGGCTCTCGATGTTGTAGCCGCGGGCGGAAAACAGGGCCACCACGCGCGAGAGGGCGCCGGGCTCGTTCTCGAGCAGCACGGCAATGATGTGTTTCATGTTCGGTCGTCCTGCGCGCTCTTCGGAACCGGCGGCGGTAACTGCCGGCCCTTGGCCACGCTGTGCATTTGAAGTTCGATGTACCGGGGTTGCTTCGCGCCCTCCCCCGCATCGTCACGGACCGCGCGGTAACGCGGGCCTGGCGGCGCGGGTTCAGGCGTTCACAGGTCCTCGGAGCCCAGCAGCATCTCGGTGATGCCCTGCCCGGCCTTGACCATGGGCCAGACGTTCTCGGTCGGGTCGGTGCGGATGTCGAGGAAGACGGTGCGGTCCTTCAGACGGATGGCTTCCTTCAGCGCGCCTTCGACATCGCCCGGTTTTTCCACCAGCAGGCCCACGTGCCCATAGGCCTCGGCCAGCTTGACGAAGTCGGGCAGCGCGTCCATATAGCTGTGCGAGTAGCGGCTGCCGTAGTCCAGTTGCTGCCATTGCCGCACCATGCCCAGGTAGCGGTTGTTCAGCGAGACGATCTTCACCGGCGTCTTGTACTGCAGGCAGGTCGACAGCTCCTGGATACACATCTGGATGCTGCCTTCCCCGGTGATGCAGAAGACGTCGGAATCGGGCTTGGCCAGCTTGATGCCCATGGCATAGGGCAGGCCCACGCCCATCGTGCCGAGTCCGCCGGAGTTGATCCAGCGGCGGGGCTCGTCGAAGCGGTAGAACTGCGCCGCCCACATCTGGTGCTGGCCGACGTCGCTGGTGATGTAGGTGTCGCGATCCTTCGTCAGCTGCCACAGCTTCTCGACCACCATCTGCGGCTTGATGACCTCTGCGCTGTGCTTGTAGGCCAGGCAGTCGCGCTTGCGCCAGTCGTTGATCTGGCTCCACCAGCTTGCAAGGGCGCCGGCATCGGGCCGCGCCTGGGCTTCCCTGATCTGCGCGATGAGCTCGACCAGCACTTCCTTGACGTCGCCGACGATGGGGATGTCGACCTTCACGCGCTTGGAGATCGACGAGGGGTCGATGTCGACATGGATGATCTTGCGTTCCACCGAGGCGAAATGCTTGGGGTTGCCGATGACGCGGTCGTCGAAGCGCGCGCCCACCGCCAGCAAGACGTCGCAGTTCTGCATCGTCATGTTGGCCTCATAGGTGCCGTGCATGCCCAGCATGCCCAGGAACTTGGGGTCGCTGCTTGCGATGGCACCCAGGCCCATCAAGGTGTTGGTGCAGGGGAAGCCCAGCAGGTCCGCCAGCTGCCGCAGTTCCTGCGACGCATTGCCCAGAATGACGCCGCCGCCGGTGTAGATGTAGGGCCGCTGGGCCTGCAGCAGCAGCTGCACGGCCTTGCGAATCTGCCCGCCATGGCCCTTGCGCACCGGGTTGTAGGAGCGCATTTCCACCTTGTCGGGGTAGTGGAAGGGGGCGGTCTTGAGCGAGACGTCCTTCGGGATGTCCACGACCACGGGCCCGGGGCGGCCGGTGCGGGCGATATGGAAGGCCTTCTTCAGCGTCAGCGCCAGGTCGCGCACGTCCTTGACGAGGAAGTTGTGCTTCACGATGGGGCGCGTGATCCCCACCGTATCGCATTCCTGGAAGGCGTCCAGGCCGATCGCCGGTGTCGGCACCTGCCCGGTGATGATGACCATCGGGATCGAGTCCATGTAGGCGGTGGCGATGCCGGTGACGGCATTCGTCACGCCCGGGCCCGAGGTGACCAAGGCCACGCCGACGTCGCCGGTGGCGCGCGCGTAGCCGTCGGCAGCGTGCACGGCGGCCTGCTCGTGGCGCACCAGCACATGCTGGATCGTGTCCTGCTTGTACAGGGCGTCGTAGATGTAGAGCACGGCCCCGCCGGGGTAGCCCCACAGGTACCTGACCCCTTCGGCCTGCAGGCAGCGAACGAGGATTTCCGAGCCGTTGGGCTCGGCAGCGGGAGGAGAAGCAGACTGTGCCAGGGCGGCACGCTTGACTTCCGCGGCAGACATTTCCATGAAGAACCTCTGTGAATTTCTCTGACGAAAATCCATCGGTGCACCTCAGGCGCGCCCTTGTGAGGCGGCATCGGTACCTGCGCGGTCGAAAACCGCCGTCGGGGTTCGACGGCCGGGCTTAGGACCCAAAAGAACGTTGTGCGAAGCCTTCCATTATGCACCGGCCCATGCAGCTTCCCGGCACTGGGGCGGTTGGTGGTGGGGCCGGTGACATAATCCTGCGCGCCCGAACCGGGCGCAGCCGCTTTCCCTCCCGCGTTGGCCACCGACAAAGAACTCTCAGACTTTCTCAAGAGCGTCGAGAAGCGCGCATTCAAGCGCACGGTCTATGCGGTCCGCAACGATGACGCCGCGCTGGACATCGTGCAGGACGCGATGATCCGGCTGGCCGAGAAATACGCCGACCGCCCCGCTGCCGAGTTGCCGCTGGTGTTCCAGCGCATCCTGTCCAACGCCACCATGGACTGGTTCCGGCGCGAGAAGGTGCGCGGCGCGGTGATGCAGAACCTGTCGGAGTTCGAAGGCTCGGACGAGGACGGGGAATTCGACCTTCTCGAAACTTTGCATGCGCTGGAAGATACGCTGGGCACTGAAAGCGCTGCCGACGCGGTTTCCCGGGCACAGATCCTGCACTTGATTGACACTGAAGTGGCAGACTTGCCAACGCGTCAACGGGAAGCGTTCCTGCTCCGTTACTGGGAAGAGTTCGATGTGGCCGAAACCGCCGCGGTCATGGGTTGCTCCGAAGGCAGTGTGAAGACACATTGCTCTCGGGCAGTGCATGCGCTGGCGGAGGCCCTGCGAGCAAAGGGAATCACGCCATGAACACTCCGACCCGCCCCAACGACTTCCACGCGATCGAGTCGCGCTTGGCTGCCCGGCTGGCCGGTGCGCTGACAGCGCGTGTCGAGTCCTTGCCGCACGACCTGAGCGAACGGCTCCGCTTTGCCCGCGAACAGGCTCTCGGCCGCGCTCGCGAGGCGCGCCAGCTGGCCCTGGCGGGCGATGCGCCGGCGCGCCAGCCGGCGCAGGCCGGCGGCTTCGTGCTGGCCGGTGCGGGCGCCCGAGGCGCCGTCTCGCTGGGTGGTTTCAAGCCGTCCTGGTGGCAGCGTGCGGCTTCGGTTCTGCCTCTGGTGCTGCTGGTGGGTGGTCTGGTCATGATCGATCGCTGGTCCCTGCGCGAGCAGGTCGTGGCGGCCGCCGAGTTCGACGCCCAGCTGCTGTCCGACGACCTGCCGCCCGCCGCCTACAGCGACCCCGGTTTCGCCGAATTCCTGCGCAACTCGGACACGCCGTGACCTGGTCGCGCCTGACCCGCTGCGCGTCCGCAGCGTTGTGCGCCCTCGTCGTCGGCACGGCGGCTCTGGGGGCGGTGGATTCCAGCTTCGCGTGGGCCTCGCTGACGGTGGCGCAGCAGCAGGCGCTGGCGCCGTTGCAGCGCGACTGGCCGACGATCGAAACCAACCGTCGTGCCAAGTGGCTTGAACTGGCGGCGCGCTTCCACAAGATGCCGGCGGACGAACGTGCTCGCGTGCAGCAGCGCATGGCCGAATGGGCGCGCCTGACGCCAGCCGAGCGCACCAGTGCGCGCATGCAGTTCCAGGAAGTGCGCAACGTGCCGCAGCAGGAGCGCCAGGCCAAGTGGCAGGCCTACCAGGCGCTGTCCGAAGACGAGCGCAAGTCGCTGGCACAGCGCGCCAAGCCTGCAGCGCGGGCCGGCTCGGCCGCCGACACGGCGGCGGTCAAGGCCCTGCCGGCCCCCGACGGCAGCACCGCGAAGCGGCCCGCAACGCCGGCGCCACAGGCCCGGGCCGTCGCACCCATCGTGGTGCAGGCCAAGCCCGGCGCGACGACGTCCACCATGTCGACCCGGGTGTCCCCCGGCAGGCGCGAAGCCGGCGCGCCGCGCATCGCTGCCACGTCGAGCTACGTCGACCCGGCCACGCTGCTGCCGCGGCCCCGCGCGACGGCGCCG